>NZ_JAUBTB010000005.1:0-137539 GCF_036704965.1 Microcoleus sp. F10-B2
CCCATCCCACAAGAGAAAAAACTTTTTGTGGGACGGGCCGGAGAGCCCGTCCCAGCTATTTTTGCAAGAGGTCTAGTCTTTGTAAAGTGATTGAGTCAATCACATCTCGTTAGATTTTAGAAGTTTTAGTGGCGGTCTCAACCCCAGAATCTGATAATTATACCAGTTATTAAAAGTCGCATATCCCCGCACCGGACACGGCATTGCCGCGTCCCTACTCGCGGACTTTTCAGAATTAGTAGAAGTCAGGGAAATAAAAAAATTAGACTTTAGTTCAACCTCCCACTCAAGGCTGGGGAGTTAATCTAAAATCTAAAATCTAAAATCTAAAATCGAATGACTATTGATATTGACCGCTGATTTCGTAAACGATCGCGCCCAAAGACGCTAAGCTAGCTAAAATTAGCATTCCGGCGGGCATGAATTTTTGAGTTTTAACAAGGCGCACAATAAAGACTATTACTAAAACAGCGGAGATGGCTGCTGCTAATGCTAAACCCCAACTTTGTCCCATAAGCTGCGCGGTGCCGGCAAAAATTAGCAGCGAACCGCTAATCAAGCCTGAAATGAGCGAGGCTTGGCTTTTGGCCTTTATATAACCCATGATGCCGCCAACCAGTGTTAAAATGCCGTAGCCGATCGCCGCTGATGTCCCTAAATTCATTTTTAATCCTCCCGATTTCACTCTTTGCATCTAAATTTATACAGCGAGACCTGCAATTGCGGTCACAAATTGTTAGAAAATTTATTAAAGCCAGTCAGGATATGTAACTGTTATACAATTGCCATTATGTCAGCCCTAACTTCTGGTGCGATCGCCCAAATCCGTTACCTCCAGCGCCAAGCAGCATCCCTGCTGCTGTATCAATCAGTTCTCAAAAGCCCCGCCGGTCAAGCCTTTCTCGACTTGCTGCAAGCCCTCCACCACAGCGAAGTCAGCGGTTTGGAATGTCAGGTAGCTTACGGGAACTGGTTCAAACTTCAGGCTGCTAAAAATTTAAGCTGGAAAGATTCTCTGATTTGGGAAATTCTCAAAGACGAAAACCCCTTTTCTCGCCGAGCACAGCAAACAGATTTTGCAAGTTTGCCCCCCGCTTTGGTGGAGGCCGCCCGACATGATTTAGAAGTGCTGCAAAATATTTACGAATGCAGCAGCGAACAGTTGAGCAAGTGGGTGCGGGTAGCGGGTCAACTTGACGCAGTGCCTCCGATTTGGCATTCAGAAACTGTAGCAGAACAGGGAGATTTGCCGCTGCACGGGAAACTGGAAAAATGGTCGAGCGCGGCGGAATCTTTGGCAGTTTATTACCGACAGTTTGGCACGGGTTTGTTTGCCGAATATCGCGCTTTTGCGTGGCGGGGAGGGAAGTTGGCGAATATTTCGCATCCCGATGGCATAACTTTAAAAGAGTTGGTTTGCTGCGATTGGCAGCGGGATGCTCTGGTGAAAAATACGGAGTTTTTGCTGGCAGGTTATCCGGCTTTGCACGTATTGCTGTACGGCAGCCGCGGTTCCGGCAAGTCTTCTTTGGTGAAGTCGCTGTTAAATGAGTTTGGATCTCGCAATCTGCGCTTGATTGAAGTATCTAAATCGGATTTGCAAGATTTGCCGCTAATTGTCGAGCAGTTGCGGGGAGTTCCTCAAAAGTTTATTATTTTTGTGGATGACCTGTCTTTTGAGGAAGATGACGATGCTTTTAAAGCTCTGAAAGTTGTCTTGGAAGGAAATGTCACTGCCCGCTCTCAAAATGTAGTAGTTTACGCCACATCTAACCGCAGGCATTTAATTCGAGAGTTTTTTGACGACAGGCCTCGCCCCCGCGATGGAGACGAAGTTCACGCTTGGGATACTGTGCAGGAAAAACTTTCATTTAGCGATCGATTTGGCTTGACTTTAACTTTTGAACCGGCCGATCAAAACACTTATTTAACAATTGTCCGACATCTGGCAGAACTTGCTGGAATTAAACTCGCTGTTGAGGATTTGGAACACCGCGCTAAAGAATGGGCAACTCGCCGCAACGGGCGATCGGGCAGGACTGCGCGGCAGTTTGTTGATTTCCTGAAAGCAGATTTAGCCATTTTTGACAAGTAGATGGTCTGCGCTGGGAAGGCGGGTTTTAACTGAGATGTTACATCCTTCTCAATAAGTTTTTTATGAACGGGCAAGATGCCTGTGAAGCGAGAAAATTCACTCTTTTCTTTGTGGAACAGGCATCTTGCCTGTTGCTTACAAGGGTGCCAGATGCGTGTTTTAGCCGATATATGGGAAGGCAATTATGGATAGGAATCAACCCGCCCTTACAGCACCCAAGGGCGAAATAAAAATTCTTAATTTTTTCATAATTTTATTGATAACAACTAACTAACAAAATTTGATATAATTATCAAAATCCCCAAAGAAACCTCCAGAGCCAGAACTCATCCTGACTCCCTAAATCGACCACTAAATAATGAGGAAAATATCATGGGTTTATTTGATAAAGTATCGCAGACTCGCCAAGAAACGGAAGTAACGTTAGGGCCTGCCGAATCATTTGCGGCGATCGCGCTAATTGCTGTAGCAGCCGACGGTTACATCAATGACAGCGAAAGTAAAGCGATTAGCATGACGCTATCTCGGATGCAACTGTTCCGCAGCTATCCCGATGACGTGATGAGAAAAATGCTCGATCGCCTGCTGATGATTCTGCAACGGCAAGGAGTTGAGGTACTGTTTAATGCGGCTTTGGCAACGCTTCCCGACGAACTTAAAGAAACTGTTTTTGCTGTCACAACTGATATCGCTTTAGCCGATGGCGAGGTTTCAGAAGAAGAAGAACAACTTTTGAACGATCTTTACAGTGCATTGGGGCTTTCCGAAGATATTGCCCTCAAGATTATAGACGTGATGTTGATTAAGAACAAAGGTTAAGAAAGAAGGGGGAGGAGTGAGGAGGGCAAATTTTACAATATAAAAAATTAGCGCCTACTTACTTAGCTGATAACTTCTCCGAAAGTGCGGGTTTACCGATATGATGGTTGGTAAAATTGCGATCGAATTTGCGATCGCCCGTTACTACCTCAAATGCCTTTCACTTACACCCGCACTGTCCGCTTTCAAGATACCGATGCTGCTGGAGTCGTTTACTTTGCTAACGTTTTGGCGATGTGCCACGAAGCTTACGAGGCAT
Source organism: Microcoleus sp. F10-B2 (assembly GCF_036704965.1). Taxonomy (NCBI): domain Bacteria; kingdom Bacillati; phylum Cyanobacteriota; class Cyanophyceae; order Oscillatoriales; family Microcoleaceae; genus Microcoleus; species Microcoleus sp. F10-B2. The sequence continues at coordinate 3,174 of NZ_JAUBTB010000005.1, forward strand.
CTCTAGCAGCATCTGGAATCAATCTCAAAACATTTTTCAGCAATCCCGAGGTTGCCTTTCCCATAATTCATGCTAGTGTAGATTTTTATCGCCCAATGTTTGCGGGCGATCGGCTGATAATTCAATTGACGCCCAAACAAGTTACTGGCGATGAATTTGAAATTGCCTATCAAGTATTTTCTGGCGAAGTTGCAGGAAGAAGCGCAGCAAAAGCTCTTACTAAGCACGTCTGCATCAATGCAGTTAGCCGAACTCGAAAACAGCTATCTGAAGACTTGATGCAGTGGATGAGGAAATTTGAGATTGATATTTCAGATTAGTTCTATCTTTAAAATAATAGCCGGGTATGACAGTCAGTCGATTTTAGATTTTAGATTTTAGATTTTAGATTTACTTGCAGCATTGAATCTGGGAGTTTCAACTTTGGTCTAAAATTTTGGACCGATCGCGACTTAAGTACGTGGCACGGTATCCGTTTTTGAGCGGGCTCTAATTTCTTTTAGGTTGAGAATTTTTTCGGAGTTTTTGATAGTATGTCAAATCGCAATTATGCCATTGTGGGCACGGGAGCTTTAGGCGGATTCTACGGTGCTAGACTGCAACAAGCAGGTTTAGAAGTCAATTTTTTGCTTCGTAGTGATTACGATTACGTCAAAGAACACGGTTTGATTGTCGAGTCTCCCGAAGGCGACTTCATCCTCCCCCACGTCCGCGCCTACCACGACGCGCACAAAATGCCTCAGTGCGACGTAGTAATTGTAGCGCTGAAAACAACTCAAAATCACTTGTTGCCCCAAATTTTGCCTCCTTTATTAAAGGATAACGGCGCGGTTTTAGTATTGCAAAACGGATTGAATACGGAACCGGAAGTAGCTAAAATTGTCGGTGCAGAACGAGTGGTTGGCGGGCTGTGTTTTCTTTGTTCTTATAAAGTTGGCCCCGGTCACATCTGCCACCTAGATTACGGCACTATCACGCTGGGAGAATATGCCCAAGACTACAAAGCAATCGGTATTACTAATAGAATGCACCAAATTGCTGGTGATTTTAAACGTGCTAATATTTCTATTAAAATGAGCGAAGATTTGCTGTTATCAAGGTGGAAAAAGCTGGTTTGGAATATTCCTTATAACGGGCTGTCTGTAGTGTTGGATGCGAGAACTGACGAACTGATGGCTAATCCCGATACTCTGATTTTAGTTAAGGAAATGATGGGGGAAGTGGTAGCGGGAGCCAAAAGTTGCGATCGCATTATTCCCGATGACTTTATCCCACAGATGCTCGAATACACTCAGAAAATGAAGCCTTACCGCACGAGCATGAAAATCGATTATGATGAATCGCGACCCCTAGAAGTTGAGGCGATTTTTGGTAATCCGATACAGGTGGCGCAGCAAGCAGGTATTAAGTTGCCCCAAATAGAGGTACTTTACCGAATGTTGAAATTTGTGGACGTTCAAAGACAAGAAGCAGAGAGGACGAGAAGGCTGTTAGGTTTACACTAATTGGGAATTGGGAATTGGGAATTGGGAATTGGGAATTGGGCGGGGTCGGGGCGGGTTTGTGAGATTTCTCACTGGTGTTGTAGATATTGGTGAACCCGCCCCTACAGGAATTACTGTCAAAGCCGGTTAATACTATCGATTCACCGACGATGACACATCGCAATTTCTTGCAATTGTTCTCGATTGACTTTGCCTTGAGAATTGCGCGGCAATTGTTCGACGATTACCCAATATTTCGGTCGCTTAAACTTGCTCAACTTATCTTCTATTGCCACTTGCAGATTTTTGACAGTAACTTCGGAATTAGCGGGAACGTAGATAGCCGTAACGACTTGGCCCCAATCTTTGTCTGGCACGCCAATTACAGCAATATCCGCAACTAAATTAGTCGATCGCACAGCGGCTTCGACTTCCGCTGGAAATACATTTTCTCCGCCTGTGATAATTTTGTCGCTGCTGCGTCCGACGATATTTAAGCAGTTATTTTTATCAAAAAATCCCAAATCGTCTAATTGGAAATATTCGGAAAAGTCAAAAATATCAGGATAATAACCCAACGCCAAAGATTTAGCATTTACCGCAATATTTCCGATTTGATTGTCGCACAAAATATCGCCATTGGCACTGCGAATAGTTATGTGAGCATGGGGTAAAATTTTACCGGAACTGTTATTGCCTGCGAGAAAATCTTGGGGTTTTAGTGTAGCAATTTGCGAGGCGGTTTCGGTCATGCCATAACTGGGCGCTAATTTGATTTGATAGTTTCTAGCTGTTTCTAAAAGTTCCGGCCAAGCGGGAGCACCGCCCAAAAGTACGGCCCGAAACCGTCCCAGCCAATTAGCTGTATCTGGGTTTTGCAGCAGCCGTTGCAATTGAGTTGGAACTAAAGAAATGAAAAATTCTTCTGGTTCGATGTCGCATATTTTACCATTTTCTAATTCTTTAAATGGCTGAATTGCCAGTTTTCCGCCGCTAGTAAAAGAACGCATAAATTGCATTAAACCGCTGACGTGGTATAATGGCAAAACGCAGAACGAGTTGATTTTTTCAACTTGAAAATATTGTTGAAAACCTTGTACTGATGCCGTTAGTGTTTCCCAATTGTGGATGGCAAAACGGATTTTTCCTGAAGAACCGCCGGTGGGAATCATGATTGTATCAAAACCGCTTTTAGTCGGCGAATGGAATTCTGGCGAATGGAATTCGCGGCTATACAAACGAAGTCCGCCTTCGCGGACTGGGATATGGGGAGTGGTGGGAAGCGGGTATTGTCCCCAAATTAAGTCGGGTTTGACTAAATCAAAGACTTGTTCCCATTCTGGTTTTACCCAGTTGGGATTGCAGAGAAAAATGGGACATTTGGCAGCGCGGGCGGCGGTGAAACTGGCAAGAAATTGCACGGGTTCTGGTTCGGCGAGGCAAATTTTTGGGGGTGTTGTTTGTGCGTGATTTTGGGTGATTTCTTGAAATAGCCGATCGACAATTCGGGCAAATTCGCGACTGTCACAACCAATAAGCCAATTATCGGGCAAGCGATCCGCGAGTTCCAGAATATTTACTGTTAGATTTATTGCCATAGATGCTTTCACCAAGTTTCTCGATTCAAAACAATTACAGGAGTTACGCACTCCGACAAAGAAACCGGGTTTTTTACCGAATTTGCCGGCCCCAACCCGTCTTTTCGTAAAAAAACCCGGTTTCTGAACCCCCAGGAGTAATCTAAAATCTAAAATCTAAAATCTAAAATCTAAAATCGAATGATTGTCATCGAACCAGGAATCGGTGCCGAAGCCGAGTGCTCTTTTATTTAAAGATAATTCTGTTGCTAAATTTAATGCTGCTTGTCTGCCGATTTGGGTTTCAAATACTGATGAAAAAACTGCGTCTGTATTGTGAGTTTGACAAAATTTTCGCAGTTGGGATGGAGAACCGCAGATCGCAGGTTTAATGACGAAAATTCCCCGCCAGCCTTGGCTGTAGCACTCTTGGATGCGATCGAGGTTGGCGGCAGATTCATCAAGGGCGATCGGAGTTGCATAAATAGCATTCAATTCTACCATTTCCTGAAACTCTTTTACTGGCAGCGGCTGTTCCAAAAATTCAATGTCTGCAGAAAAGTCGGGAGTTGCTTTTACCTTGTCGCAAGCTTCCAGCCATGTTTTAGCCTGCGAGTAACTGAGTCCGCCGTTGGCATCTAACCGCAAAAATGCCGATTCTCGATCGCACAAATTGTGCATTGCTTGGATTAGCTGCTGAAAAATCTTTAATTCTTCCTCAATTGCAGCCACCCCAATTTTCCATTTAAACGTCCGATATCCCTCTAACCAAAGCACTTGCAAAGCCTGCAAAGCTGTTTCACCTGCGGGCAATAAACCGCTGAACCGATTTTGCATTTTCTCCCCCTTTTGGGAAAGGTAAGTTAATTTTTCGCTTTTCTCCCCCCCTTGCCAAGGGGGGGCTGGGGGGGGTAAATTTTGCTCGTTTGATAGTGCTGACTCAAAGCCAAATTGACAAGCCGACAATTCCGCTGTCTCCCCCCCTTGGCAAGGGGGGGCTGGGGGGGGTAAATTTTGCTCGTTTAGTGCTGACTCAAAGCCAAATTGACAAGCCGGCAATTCACCGGAAATAGCAAAAATCATCTCTGATGAAATATTACCTGGCAACGATTTACAAAAATCTAAAGCTTGCTCAAAACTTTCGGAACCAAACCAACTCAAAGGAGCAATTTCTCCCCAACCAATTTGATTATTTTCGTCAGTAAGTCGCAGGATAATTCCTTCGCGAATATCCCAGATGCCGTGACTTGTTTGCAAGGGACGCTTAAATTTTCGCTGATAAGTGCGAAACTCGAATTGATAAAGCATTAGTTTTTTAGTTAATCATAAAATTCTCTCACAACTGATCCAAAATTCTCACTATTTTCAAAATGGATATTGTGGCCAGCTTTTGGTACAATTTCCAGAGTAGCGGCCGGACACAATTTAGCAATTTCGGTATTTATTGTTGTAAATTTATCATCATATTCTCCCGCTAGCAAGAGGATGGGGATTTGATTTTGTGGGAGTTTTTCCCAGAGAGAGGGCTGGTTGCCGGTTCCCATATTGCGGAGGGATTTGGCTAATTCTAAGGGATTGTTTGCTAAGCGGGTTTCTATGAGTTTGTCGAAGTGGGGAGAGTTTTTTAAAGATTTGAATAAAGGGCGATCGTACCAGTTTAATAAAAAATCTTTAATGTTGCTATTTTCCAGCTTTTGTGCTATCTGTGAATCGGCTTGCAGGCGGTGCGATCGCTCTTTTTCTGTTTTCAATCCCGGAGAGGCTGACTCTAACACTACTTTCTCGAATCTTTCAGGAAAATGTAATGTCATGTACAGTGCCAATCGCCCGCCCATTGAATAGCCCAACAACAAACATTTGTCTATTTGTAAATCATCTAATAACTCGATCAATGCTTCGGCTGTATTTGACATATTGTAGCAAATTTCGTCGCCGATTACTCTTGTTTCTCCGTGACCGGGAAGGTCAACTGCTAGACAGCAATAATTTTTAGATAGTAAGGAAATGATGGGACTAAAGTCTTGACAATCGCAGGTAAAGCCGTGGAGTAAGAAAATTATTGGCTGATTTGTGTTGCCAGTTAAGGAATAGTGAAATTGATAATTTTTAAATTTCTCCATATACAATTCTTAATATAATTTCCGTATTTACTGAAATCTAATTTCCGCATCGCTAACAGAGATGACTGCCTGAAAACGGGTGAGAAAGTCCATACCAAGAAGACCATCTATACGAAGATTTGGCGGTATATCGTGGGCAAATACGTCAAAATTTTCTATTAGTTGACCCACGCAATTAAACCAAGATACATTAATTACAGGAACATAGATTCTTCCTTGACCTGTAACTAATTCTTGCCTGCGTAAAGGATTGCGCGTATCGTAACCCAAATCCTCTAATGTTTTAACTGGCAATATTGTATAGCTGGCTCCCGTATCCACCAATAAACGCACCCGATACTCAGTAGCGTCACCATTATTTCCACCAATGGTTGCTTGCACCGCGAGCAAATTTCGTCCGTGACGCAACAAGCGATAAGCTTTTTGATAATCTGGCATTTTTGTTACAACATAGCTGCTAAGTCTTCAGGGATAGGGCCAGTGTATTCTATTGCCACCGCTTTTCCTTTCCTTGACAAAGCATTATTGTAAAGCAAATCGCGCTCCGGTGAGTGTGCTAAAACTTCACCTCTAATTACATTCAAATCCTCATCCAGTTCAGTGTAAGCAATTAGCACCCACTCGCTAGGATATAAGTGCATAATTTCTTCTAGGCTCAGAATTTGGCTAATTTCTACTGGCGTACTCATGGTTTAATTCTCCTGTTTTACGATTCAATGTGAGGTACGGATTGCTAAATTAAACAAGATTTTGAGAAGTCACCCAACTCCACCAACTCCCTCAACTTAGCAAACCATACCTCCATTTTACCGGAATTCTCGATCGCCCGATCTACAAAACAAACCCCAACGCCAGCAGCAATCCGCTAGAAAAATGCAGCCTGACTGCGATAAACTTAGAGTTGCTGACCTTTGCCGGTTGGTCGTGATAGTCTGTGACATGGCGGCAAAGGTCGATCGCAAATGGCAAACTCCCAAAAATCAACAGCGTCCAAATTGGGAACATTCCCAAAGCTACAAATAGCACAGTCAAAGCATAAACGCTGCCGCACAACCACTGCAACAACTGAGCACCTTTTTTCGTACCGAGTCGAACAATTGGGGATTTTTTACCCGCCGCCAAATCGTCCTCAACTTGGTGAAAGTGAGAACAAAATAAGATGATACTCGTAGTAATTCCCACGATTGCCGACGCTGCAAAATTAGTGGCAGACCAAGTTTGAGTTTGACTGTAATAAGCAGCGGCGAAAGCTAGCGGCCCAAAGGTGAAAAAGCAGATGATTTCTCCCAAACCTTGATAGCCAAGACGAAACGGAGGCCCTTGATAAGTGTAGCCGAGAGCACAGCATAAAACTACTAGCAAAATTACTGTTGGGTCTTTTTGCCACCAGCTTATGGCGCAGATTCCAGACACTCCGACTGCTAAAAACAGGTTAGCAAGCCAGAAAATTAAAGCTTTATTTCCGGTTAAATTCACTAGGGAATGTGCTTTGTTTTTATCGATGCCTGTTTCCGAGTCAAATACATCATTGCTGAGATTCAGCCATGCTATAATCAAAATGGCTGAAATTAAAAATGTCGAAAAAATTGACCAATTAATCGTTTGAGTTTCGGCAAAAGCAATTGCCGTTCCCACTGAAATAGGTATCACCGCAACGCTGTACATGGGCGGCTTGATTGCCGCCAGCCACAATTTACTATTTGGACGTTCAATTAACTTTGTTGTCATTACACAAACTTGATTCAATTGATAGCAGCGTAGTAATTTTACAATTTTATTGGTGAACAAAGTCTACTCTCGATCGGGTTGAGTGTGCGGGGGGCATCCACACAGAGGCTGTGGCGGTACTCAAACAGCGCAAGTAGCCCGTCTGTAAACCTCTGCAGGGGTCGATCGACTTTTGCGAAATTTAGCCGATCGATCTTAAAGTTTTGTGTCTAAATGTTTCGCTCGATCGCCCGACGGGGGTTTTTTTCCCCAACAGAGCCCAAACAGGGAGGGAAACTCAAAAGGTCGTGTTTTGCGATCGCCCTCCCGTGCTTAGATCGAAATAGGGGTTTTAGCCGGACAAACCCACACTCTATCTGACAAATCTGCTATTCTCGCTTTCATGACAGTAATACCGCACCGCGCTAATCTCTTGCAAGACCGCAATCAACTGCATCAGTTTCTGTTAAATTGCCAGCAGTCTTTAACCGAAAAAGATCGCACAAAAATAGTTAGTATTTCTCAGGAAATTTATCCCCTCGATCCGCTAGCTGTACTGCAAGAGATTTCCGAACCTTGTCAGCGGCACTTTTACTTTGAAAAAAGAGACCCCATTGCCGGCAAAAGTTTTGCAATTGCCGCCCTTGATTCGGCAATCCATCTCACCGTAGCAGGAACCGATCGATTTGTGGCAGCTCAAAACTTTATTCGTTCAACAGTTGCCAATACAATTACCATTGGTGCGGAACGCTTGCCATTTAGCGGGCCACACTTTTTTTGTAGCTTTGCTTTTTTTGATGAGAACATTGCTGCTAATTCTTACTTTCCGCCCGCCACCATATTTTTACCCAAATGGCAGATTACCAGACAGAAAGATAGCTGCATCCTCGTCGCAAATGCCATCATAGAAAAAGATCGAAACGTTAAAAATATTGCTGAAAATATTTGGCAAACTTTTGATAAAATTGAATCTCGCAAATACCATAAACTAACAACTGCGATCGACAGTTCGATATCTTTGAAACAAATCCCCGTCAATGATGCCAGTCAATTTAAAACATCAGTAAAGTCTGCTTTAGAACTGATCGCCTCTAAATATTTTAGTAAAATTGTTTTATCCCAAGCAATCAATGTGATTTCTCAAACCCCTTTCAGTTTAATAGATTCATTAAACAACTTGCGCCTCAGTTATCCAGATTGCTATGTATTTTCAACCAGTAACGGCAAAGGACAAAATTTTATCGGTGCTAGTCCAGAACGCTTAATTAGCATTCACAACAATCAGTTATTAACAGATGCTTTAGCAGGTTCTGCACCGAGGGGAAAAACTGAGGCGGGAGATGCGAAATTAGCCCAAGGATTGCTAGAAAGCGAGAAAGATATTCGAGAACATCAAGTTGTGATTGACTTTATTGTCGATCGCCTGTCTAAACTCGGCATAACTCCCAATTTTTCCCCAGTGCCCAGACTGCTGCAACTATCAAACATTCAGCATTTGTGGACACCTATAACAGCTCAAATTCCCCCTGATATTCATTTATTAAAGATTTTAGCTCAACTGCATCCAACCCCAGCGGTAGCGGGCGTGCCGAGAGATATTGCCCTCGAACAAATTCGCCGCTGCGAAAGCTGCGATCGCTCTTTGTACGCAGCACCCCTCGGCTGGATCGATCGCACCGGCAACGGCGAATTTGCCGTGGGAATTCGATCGGCTTTAATCGATGGCGATCGGGCTATACTTTATGCTGGTGCTGGTATTGTGGCGGGTTCGGAACCAGAGAAAGAACTAGCAGAAATTCAGCTCAAATTACAACCACTTTTAAATGCTTTAGTCTAATAATTCAGCTAATTTGCAGGATCTAGAGTTGTCAAGTTAATTGATTGAGTCGGTGTTAATGTTTAATTTCCACCTCCTCAAAATGTTCTACTATGGGAAAAGGATCGTAAAAATGGTGAAGCATTCTTTTCCACTCTTGATATTCAGCGGAATTCCTAAATCTAATTGTATGAGCTTCTAAATTTTCCCATCTCACCAATAATAGATATTTTCCTTGAACTTCTGTGCAGCGATGAAGTTCGTGAGATAAATATCCATCTATAGACGATATCAGACTGGAGGCTTCTCTAAAAGCTATCTCAAAATCACCCTCACAGCCAGATTTGACATTAAGCACAACCGCCTCAAGAATCATAAAAATGTATCCTGACAATTATTTGAGTATAATATCCTAGCACAATACAGAGTTGAGCTACTCAGGTTTAGCAATGCCAATAGATTTTCGCAACACAAATACCGTCTGGGCTTCCGTATTAGCAGAAACTTTGCAGCGGTTGGGATTAACTACCGCCGTCATTTGTCCCGGTTCGCGATCGGCACCGCTAACAATAGCCTTTGCTCAAAACAAAAAAATAGAAACTATTCCCATACTCGACGAACGTTCAGGCAGTTTTTTTGCATTAGGAATTGCCAAAAAATCCTATTTGCCAACCGCACTAATTTGCACATCGGGAACAGCCGCAGCTAACTTTTATCCTGCTATCATAGAAGCCAGAGAAAGTCGAATTCCGCTGCTAATATTCACCGCAGATCGACCTCCCGAACTGCGGGACTGTCACGCCGGACAAGCGATCGACCAAGTTAAAATATACGGCAATTATCCGAACTGGCAAGCCGAATTAGCCATCCCTTCTGCGTCCACAGGAATGCTAGACTATCTGCGCCAGACGATCGTGTATGCTTGGGAGCGATCGCAATTTCCAACACCCGGCCCCGTCCACCTCAACATCCCCTTTCGCGACCCGCTTGTACCCGTTCCAGACATAGCCGTAGAAGCTTTAGAAACAGAATTTAATCCCGAAGATTTCTTTGCAGGATTAGAACCCATTTTCGCAGGAGAAAGCTCTACCCCCCCCAGCCCCCCCTTGTTAAGGGGGGGAGTAGAAAGTACAATCGAAAAATGGCAGCAATGCAGCAAAGGGATAATTATTGCAGGCGTTTCCCAGCCTCAATTTGCCGAAAAATACTGTAGTGCGATCGCCCAAATTTCCCAATTATTAAAGTGGCCAGTTTTAGCAGAAGGACTATCCCCAGTCAGAAACTACGCCCAACTAAACCCCCATCTAATTTCCACCTACGATTTAATCCTGCGAAACCGCGAACTAGCAGATAAATTAACCCCAGAAATCGCCATTCAAATCGGAGACTTACCCACAAGCAAAGAACTGCGAAACTGGTTAGATAAAACCCAACCAAAACGCTACATAATCGACCCCAGCGACCACAACTTCGATCCGCTACACGGCAAAACAATTCACCTGCGAACCTCCCCTGAAAATCTCGCAACTAATCTCGCAACTATATTAACTCAAGTCCCCCCCCTTAATAAGAGCGAGTCAACTCAAGTCCCCCCCCTAAACAAGGATGAATCAACTCAAATCCCCCCCCTAAACAAGGGCGAATCAACTCAAGTCTCCCCCCTTATTAAGGGGGGGTTAGGGGGGGTTCCAACCTCACCCTCAAACGAATACCTCCAACTTTGGCGCAACACCGAAATCCAAGTCAGACAAACAATAGACCAAAAAATATCAGCAATTAACAACATAATCGAGCCCAAAGTTTGCTGGCTGCTTTCCCAAATTTTGCCACCCGCAACACTGATATTTATTGCTAACAGTATGCCCGTCCGAGATGTAGAGTTTTTCTGGAAGCCGAACATCTTAGAAATAAAACCATTTTTCAATCGCGGCGCTAACGGCATAGACGGCACATTATCAACAGCTTTGGGAGTTGCTCACCGCAATCAAAGCAGCATCATGCTAACAGGCGATTTAACACTTTTGCACGATACGAACGGTTTTTTAATTAAAAATAAATTTGTCGGTCATCTGACAATCATATTAATTAATAATAACGGTGGCGGAATTTTTGAAATGTTACCCGTTGCGAAATTTGACCCGCCCTTTGAAGAGTTTTTTGCCACGCCGCAGCAGATTAACTTTGCTCAGTTGTGTGCAACTTATGGCGTGGAACACGAGATAATAGACGATTGGGAACAGTTCAAACAAAAATTAAGTTTTTTGCCAAATAGCGGGATTCGCGTCTTAGAATTGCAAACAGACAGGCGCGCCGATGCTAAATGGCGGCAAGATAATCTAAGTAAATTTGCCAAAGATTTGTAAATTGGTAGGTTGAGCAGGTGGAACGAAACCCAACCTACACTAATTTAAACTGCTGGTTGAGCTAGCAGCGCATCTAACTGTCCATCTGCATCGAGTTTGTGAATGTCATCGCAGCCGCCTACGTGTTGCTTATTAATGAAAATTTGGGGCACGCTGCGGCGTCCGTTAGCGCGATCGGCCATTGCCTTTCTAGCGGCTTCGTCGCCGTCAATTTTGTATTCCGTGAAATTTACGCCTTTCCACCACAGCAAAGTTTTGGCGCGGATGCAGTAGGGACAGGTTTGCCAAGTATAGATTTCCACATTGGCTTTGATGCGATCGGGCTTGCGGCCCAAGAGAGGATTGAGAAAATCAAGCATTTTCGGTACTGGGGTAAAAATTAAACTGGTTGGGGGATTAACGATCATTTTAGCGAAATGCCGTCAGCCCCACGTCCTACCCAAAAATCGGCGCGGGATGGAATTGCCTGCGGCAACCTGCGGCCCTGTGACCCAAGTCACAACTTTACTCTACTCAGATCACTGGCTTTCACCCAAAATAATCACCTTCCTCACCTCATCAATGTCACCGATCTTTTCGGGAAACAAGGAGATGATTAAAACATCGAATTCAACCGCACTGCCATGCACCCCGTACAACTCCTCCCCGGCGCTATCTCTGAAATCCTCGCTTCTGTAACCGATACAGGCGTTTTGACTCTGGCGGATCGCTACGGTTTGATGGCCGCCACCTTCGACGACTCTCTGAATGACGAAGACAGAGGCTGTGTCAACCGCTTGCTGCGGGCGGTGCTCAGAGGCCGAGTGAAAGTAGTCAACGAACTTTCAGCAGCATTCTAATCGGGATTTGAAGTTTTGTTCTGAAGGCAGGGTGAGTCAGCGGTAGATGAAAATAGTGGAAACTCAGGCAGGAGTGGAAACAGCGGTAATTTGAATTCGATTTAAAAGTTTTCTCCTCTAACTCAACAACGGTTTATTTGTCAAAGCAGCCTTTACCGGCTGCTTTTTTTTTGGACGGCTAATCTGTTATTTCCGTAGGGAAACGGCATTGCCGTTTCCTCGATCTCGTGTTCTAATCGCGGATTTCCAGGTTGTACTGGCGGCAGAGGTCGATCAGTTCTTGTTGGAAGCGATCGCGCACATTCTGGGGCGAGACTATTACGCAGTCTTTGCCGTACCGAAACACATCTCGGAACAGCCAGAATCGGCTGGATACCCGCTTCACTACATGGCGCACGTCTCCCACCATTTCATTTGCCACATCTTCATCCGCTTTGAATTCATAGTTCCCAGCCAATCCCCTCCAAAAGTGTAAGTGTACTTCTAGATAGTCTATGGTTTCGCGCCATTTTTCACTTGCAGGTAACAAGTTAACAATCTTGTCTAAGCGCAAACACCGATTGTGAGCTAATTCCGGGATTTCTCTGGAGTCAGCATCGTCGCACCAGATTTCTAGGTACAGGCGCTTGTCATAGAGGCGAATTTTGGCACTGCGGGCAGTAAATTCGCTCACTTTGTCTTTGCCTGACTGGTAAAACAGTCTGAACGGTTGGCGGTCGTCAATCAGTTGATTGAGTCGAAGCCGCCACGCTTCGGCAGTTTGGTTGACTTGTTCGAGCAACTTTTGCCGGAAAGGGGTTTCCAGATTGGCTTTGTCCAAAAGTAATGCCATGACGATCTGGGCGGCTTCGACTTCGCCAGAGTCGTTGAGGAATTTGACGGCTTTGTTCAATGATTGTACCTGCACTGAATTGAGGGTGAAGGGTTCGCCCACTTCGATTTTTTGTTGGGCGATCGCGACCAGTAACCCAGATACACTGGGACTTTTGCCCCATTTGATACCGAGGCGAAGGGCGATCGCCTCTAGCTGTTCCTTGGTTCCGGCCGGAATTGAAAGTGTAATTGTCTCTTTTTTGCGGGGCATTCAACAAAAGTGTAAATACATAGTTGACAGATTTGGTTTTTAATGTAAATATAAGTTTAGTGCAATTACAAATCTCATAGATCACAAATGTTGCTGTGCAAATTCTAGAGCCAACAAAAAAAGCCAGAGGCTAGCTCCGGCTTTCAAGCCCTAATAGGTATTTGTGTGAAAGACAAGGTTATTGTCTCGATCGCGGTACTCTTTCAATTCCTGAAAGGCATTTGTGTATCTATCTTAGCGTGAAAGCGATCGATTGGTTCAAAAAAATTACTTTATCGCTGTACTAACCCAAAATATATGGTAGAGTAAAAAGCAAGCCAGACATAAAGCCAGCTCGCCCGTGTTTAAATTACTTAACTCTTAGAATAGAGCATGGCTGGTCTGGTTGTAAACCTACGCAAATACAACCATGACAGATAATCTTCCGAATCAAATGCTTCGGCTGATGTCCGATGGGCAATGGCATAGCGCCAATGAGCTAATCGAGAGTGTTAGCCATCGGTTTTCAGCAACCATGCACATTCTGCGAAAGCAAGGCTATCAGTTTGAGAAACGTCGCCTGAGCGGACAACAGCACGAATACCGACTATTGCTGAACGTTAATAATAGGATGTAATGCTATTTTGTCAGGGGGTTTGAAGGAATTTTTCTCTTTCTACCCCTCTAAAGATAGAGTGCTAGAGACAAATTATTCTGACAACAGAAAATTGGCTGTCCTCGCCCTCGAATTTGTTTACCCTACAAAAGTTAACCATGCTCCAAATTTTCCCAACACTAACTGAACTTCAGGAAAGTGCTTTACAACTTCCCGAACAAATTCCTTACCTCAAAATGCTAATTCTCTTTGGTTCTCGTGCCAGAGGTGATACTCATGCCAAAAGTGACTGGGATTTTGCCGCACTTTACGATGAGGAACTTAGACAAGCGTCTTGCAAAGATAGAGGATTTGCTTGGTTTGAAGTTCCCGGAATTTTGGGTGAAGTTTTTAGAATCAATAGTGATGAAATTGATGTTGTTGAGTTAAATCGATGTTCACCTCTCATTGCTCATTTCATTGCTCGTGATGGAATACTTCTTTACGAACAAGAGCCAGGTGAGTTCGAGAAGTTTATAGAAGCTCATTTCCTGAGTGAGGCAGAGTTGAAAGAAATAGAACGTCAACTTCGCCAGAAGATTGATAATTTTCTTGAAGAATGGGGTCTAGTATGACTGCTTTAATATATTGCCCGCGATATATCCAGCAGGTTAATGACCAGTGGATTTGTTTAAAGGAATTACGTGAAATCTGGAGGAAGACCAATGACTAGAGATAATTTACTTTCCCGAATTTCGATCGATCCAAATATCTGTTTTGGAAAACCTTGCATTCGCGGCCATCGGATTTGGGTTTCCCTAATCCTTGACTACCTAGCTGGAGGAATGGCTGTTGAGGAAATCCTAGAAGCATATCCCAGCATAGAAAGAGAAGATGTATTCGCTTGTATTGCTTATGCTGCTGAAGTAACGCGAGATTATTATGCCGAAATTCCATTAGGAAAAAAGGAGGAAGCAGCAACGTGAAGCTAAAACTAGATGAAAATGTCGATGTTCGCGTTATCACCTTTTTACGTTTGGCAGGGCATGACGTAGAAACAGTCGTAAGTGAAGGTTTGACTTCAGCACCCGATGTGGAGCTTATTAATGTTTGCCATCAAGAGGAAAGATGTTTAGTTACTGCCGATCGCGGTTTTGGCAATCGGATGCGGTTTAATCCATCTGAATATGCGGGGATTGTTGTAATTCGGCTAACGCCTAGTGCCAATTTTACAGAGTGGAGAGAAGCAATAGAAACATTAATTCTCGGATTGCAGCAAGCAGAAATTCTTGGCAAATTGTGGATTATTCGACAGGGTACTATTCAGGAATATCAACCCCTTGAACCAGAGGAAACAGAATAATGCAAAGCATGAAAATTTAAATTTCACTCCTTAAATGAATTTATTAGGGCAAAATTATGTCAAGAAAAAGCCTGCTTTTTGACGAAGAACCTCAAACTTTAGACCACCGCTATTTTAGCGAAGTTCGTCCTCAACTTTACCAACTGCATACCAATCACGGACAGTATGGCACTCGCCAAGGACGCACCCTTGCCGAACACCTCGATTCGGCTTGTCAGTTCGTTTTAACGGTTAGCAAAATTGCCGGAGTTCCCGATGACAAACGCGCTTGTATTCTGGCCGCGACTGCCGTTCACGATTTGAATAAGCTGACAGATAAAAATGATAAACGGAACGTTAAAGCATTAGCACGCGATCGCCCTTTTTTGTTACAACAACTCGATCGCGCCTGCGTTGCCCAATTCGCCCAAACCGAGTCCGAACTCGAACTCGTCCGCCGCCTGATAGAACGCCATTCCGGCCACAGCGCCAGCGATCCAATGCGTTTTTTTCCAGAAGACCCCAATATCAAACGTTGGGCCGCGATGTTGATTGGGGGCGACTTATTTGACTTAGGAATTGAGGAAAATAAGCGCATTCGCAAAGTTGAAACCGAGTTAACCGTTGCATTGCAGCGTGACAGTAAGTTGTTTAATGTCACTCTTTCCGAAGACCGAGGTTATTTAACTTCGCTGTTGCTGTCAGCTTGTGAAGAGGTTTTGCACGATCGCAATTTGCATACTCTCGCCATTGACCCCAACGGTCAAATTTTTGTCGGATCGGCCTTTCCCGACGGCGATTTAATCCCAATCATTGCTAAAAAATGGCAAAAAAAGATCGATCGCGTCTTTAGCAGCAACGTCGAACAACTCGTGAACGCCACCAAAGACGGCATCAAAATCGACCCGCAAGCCATCCAACAAAATCCCGAAGCAACTTTAGACGAAGTAGATAAGTTACTGGTCAAAAAAGCCAGCGGTTACAAAGTCGAAAAAGTCGCCAATGATATTGACAAATATGGCGGAGATGCTGGAGAAAATGCCGTTACCGCAGCCGCTGCTGTCGGCTTGCATCCAGTTTCCAATGCCGATGAATTTGCCATTTCTGAAGGACTAAAAACCGCTTACCTCAGCTATCGGGCGGCCGAACTCAGCCCCAAGGAGGTTTGGGATAGAATTACCACGCAAGTCGGATTATCCCCAGAACAGCGGGCGGCATTGGAACCGTTTAACGCGCAGTACGGACGCTGTTTGTTTGCGGCCAAATCCATCGAGGGCGATCGCGAACAGAAGCTAGAAAAGGTATTTGCCGCCTTAGAAGATTCATTTCAACTGCGTGGCAAAGCCGAAGAGATAGACGTATCTGAAGAATTGGTAAATGCCGTTCGGCAACTGCTCAACTTTTCCACACCAGCCAATTGGCAAGGCTTTAATGAACTCACAGCCTACATTGAAGCTAACCCGCGCCAGCGCTGTTCCTTGGGGACGACATCGCTACAAATCGGCGAATTGAGTTCCCCAAAAATGCCACCGGGAACCAAAGTCCAAGCTTTTTCCAATCGTCTTCCCGGCGGCATGATTGCTGAACCCAAACGGCGGGCAGATAACTTATCGGCATTGGGTTATCAGTTGATGGCAGTTGGTGCAAATTTCCCTAATTCTGTCAAACAAGACCCGCTATATCTTCACTTTGCCCTGCCAAAAGGATCGAGTATTGAACTCAGAACAATTTGGCAAAATTTTCTGAAAAATACCGCAGCCCACAATGAAGATGGGACAGTAACAGTTGACGAAATTCAACTTTACCGCGAAAACGAGATGGTTTTTCAATCCAACAAAATGGTTGGGTTTGCACTGCCAAAACGTCCTGAATTTATCAACTCAACGGTGACAATTCCCGTGCTGTGGGGAGAAGTTAATAACTCCGTGGCGTTGCTAAAATCGCTCAGATTGGCGTTGGAAATGAGTTTGGCATTTGACTTTGGTTTTCCCTTTGTTTTGGGTGCCAATCTGGAAGTCGAACCAACTTGGGATTTTTTCGGAAAAGTTGAGGGAATTCCGTCATCTTTGCAGCCACTATTAGGCAGCGGCCAGTATCGGCGAAACGGTCATTTATCCAAGGAAGAACGGCGCACGGCAGTCACGGCAGAGCAAGTTTTAGAACGGCTACGCTGTATCGGAAAGCTAGCTATTTCGGTGGCAAGTATTCAGAAAAAAGATGACTGTTTGTACGACTTAGCGCGGGCGGCAACTCGTCCGTTGAGTTTCTATTACGTCCTGCTGCGCTGGCTGCTGCGGGAACAAGATGACCCCAATTTGGAGGCAGTTTGGTCTCGGATAAAAGAACCTTTGAATACTTTACTGAGGAGTCTAATGTCAGAAGAACACGATCGCGTTTCTAGCTATCTCAAGCAAGCTGCACACATTGCCCAAGTTGCCAATTTGTGTGGCCGTTCCCCCCGCCGCACTGCCCAAACTGAACCGTTTTCAGCATTTATCAAAGCTGTGCGATCTCGAAAATCTCATATGGATTGGGACACGGTATTTGCCGCCTTAGTGCAGCAATACCACAACCGTCTCGATCGCATTCGAGAACACGGCGTTGGTAAACCGAAACATGAACAAATCAAGCAGTTTTATCAAGTTTTGCAACAACTATTTGAGGGGGTTTATCACTCGCGTTCCGAACGACTGCTAACTGATAGTAAGACCCTTGAAGCTGCCTACTTATTCTTTTTTAAAGAAGCGCGTCAAGAAGTTAAGTCTAAAACTGAATCTGAAACCGAATTTGAAGCCGAATCTGAATCCACATCTGCAAACAACTAGGAGAATACAAAATGTCGATCGCAAAATTGCAACCATTCCTCGCACCCAGCTACGAAAACTTTCCCAAAGGCCGCACCATCGGGATTGTTGTCCTTCGTACCACGCAATCGGAAACCATTTTTCGGACAGAGGGAACGGGGGAACCGATGTGTAATGAATACGTGCAAGCTGGCATTGAAGATACCGAATCAATTCCTCGGTTGGTGATGACAAAACGCAAACAAGTTGCACCGGAACGACGGAAAGGACGAGAGTTTTTGCGATCGCACAATCTTCTCTACACGGCACCAAAAACTGATGCAATTTGTGCTCTCAATACCAATGCGCCTTGTGAAATGTGCGTTGATTGCTTCCTCTACGGCTTCGCAGCGGGTGGAGAAGGGGCGCAAAAAAGCAGGGTGTGGACAGAGGATGCGTTTAGCGTGTTGCATTCGACGGAACTAATTGCCGATCGCACCATCAATGCTATCTTTGAAACCGGAACGATGCGCGATGAAAAAGGTAACGCTTCGACGGCCCTCAACACCAGCGAATACATCAAGCCTGGGGTTCATTTCCTGGATATTGTCACCCTCAAAGATGTCACCGCTGACGAATTGCGCTACACCCTCGGCAACATTTTATTAACCACTCGTTACGGTGCAGTTTCCAGCCGCGTCGGACGCATGGACAATCAAATTCTCGGTGTATTTGGCGGTATTGCCGAACTGCCGAGTTCCCTAGAATTGGTACAAGGAATTTATGACAAGCTGAAAACCCAAAATACCGCCCTAGAACATCCGTTAAAAACCGCATCTTTAGTAGATGCAACTCAGGAAATAATCGGCACTTGGACAAATAAACGAGGCATTTCGATGCAGCTTTCCCCAGCAGAATGTGACGCGCTGATTGCCGATGTCGATCGCCATTGGTCGTTACCAGAACAAGAAACCTTCCTCAAACGCCTCGATGAATCCTATGCACCTTGGCGGAAGGTTAAAACTGAAAATAAGACCAAAGGGCGAGGTAAAAAGTCGGAGGAGTCATAAATGTAGTCGCTGTTTCCGGGCGGGTTGACAAATATCCTCGATTTAAAAAATAGGGGTAAACTCGCCCCCACAGGATTTGCGTTTATTTAATCGTTTTAATTAATCTCAACCATGCCGCAATTAGAACTTTTTCGGACTGCTTCCACTTCTGTAATTGCCTATCAAACCGCACGGTTAATCGAACTCTGGTGCGCCGAACCCGTGTTCTTTGCCTCGCGGGAATTGTCCGATACTTACTATACCGAAGGGGCGATCGGCAATTATGCACTAGCCTATGCTTTAGGTTGGGCGCGATCGCCCTATCGACTCACCGGACAAGACACCAGCAGACCTCGGTATATAGAAGATTTAACGCCCCTTTCTGGTAATAGCTACATCCTCCCCGCATGGCCGGCTGGCGGCACTTTATCTTTCCGATTTGAGCGGTTTAACGCCCTTTCTGACTCCTATTGGTATGCCATGACCAACAACCGAGTGGCAACAGCGCGGGAAGATTTACCCCTCAGTAGAACCGGGAAAAAACCCAATACTTATCGCCCTAGCAACTTCCCCCAAACCGGGCGATTGCGAGTAATTGAACGGGGAAATCGGTTTCAGACATTAGTATTTGGCGATCGCGAATTGCCCGAATACATTCGAGTCGGCAAATTTACCAGCAAAGTCCGCGTTGAAATCGTGAAAAAACTCGATGTTGTGCAACTTCCGAGGGGCGATTATCGCTGCAATACTTATCTCAGCGCCGCCGACTTACCTGCAAATATTGAACTCCTCGCTTTCGACTTAATTTCGATGCCGCCCGCATCGTTATTGAAAAATCTTTCGTTTCGCGGTGAAGCGCTGCAAGCCGGCGATTTTATTCTCCCAGCTAACCTTGAATTTTGTGGTGGAAACAACAATGGATTATCTGAAAATTAAACTTGAACCTGCCAGTATTTCTGCTTGTGATAAGTTGCCTCAACAACTGAAATTTATGGGACAAGCCTTGCAGCATCAAGTCGATGTTTATGAAGCGTCCGAAAATAATGATATCATTCTCGATCTCGCACCGACGGGAACGGGGAAAACCAAAGCCGGATTGAGTGTTTTGCTGCACAATTCTCAGCGCAATGCTATCTATATCGCACCGACAAATGCCTTAATTGACCAGCAAACGGAAGCCGCCGAAAAATTTGTTCGGGATGCGGATTTACCTCATATCGTAAAAGCTGCTTCTGCTAGACAAGTCCATTCCTGGCCAGACGATCGCGTTGGGAAACGTTCTGGCGAGAAAATCTATAATGTTTTGCGCGAACCTGCAACTATTTTTCCCGAATGCGGTGGCGGTAGACCTATTTTGCTGGTGACCAACCCGGATATTTTCTACTACGCTGCATTTTTTCAATACAATCCACTGGATCGCGGAAATATTGCCAGTGAATTTTACAGCAGTTTCTCGACTGTAATTTTCGATGAATTTCACCTCTACGATGCCAAACAATTAGTTAGCTTGTTTTTCTATCTCGCTTTATCTAAAGAGTTTGGCTACTTTCAGTACAAGCGAAAAATTGTTCTCTTGACGGCAACGCCAGAACCTGCTTGCGAAGAAGCCTTAAATGTTTTAGCAAAAAATGGGGTAAAAATTGCTCGAATCGATGGCAAAAGTCAAATTAGTTATCTACGTCCTTCTCAAACTGAAGTCAATCTAGAAATTCGCAAGCAGGTTGATAAAGAAACTACGATCGCAGAAATTGTCCAAGAAGTTCGGCGGCGACTCAGAGAAAATCCCGACCAAAATGGGGCAGTAATTCTTGATGCCAAAGATACCCTAGGCCGCATTTCTGACCAATTGCGCGATCGCGGATTTGCCGATATCTGCGGGCGGATTACGGGGGATACACCGAAGGAAGAACGCCCGCTGGCCGCCCAAAAACAAGTGATTCTAGCTACGAGTACCGTTGATGTGGGCTTCAACTTCGATCGGGATAATCCGCCACCCCGGCAAAATCTCGATTGGTTAATTTTTTCTACGCGCGATCGCTTTTCTTTTTGGCAGCGCATCGGGCGTGTCGGAAGGGTTTTAGGGAAAACGCAAACCGAAATTCCTTCAGAGGCGATCGCCTATTTGCCCGATCGCGCTTGGGAACAAGGCATCGAACAACTTGACTGTAGCGGTGGACGCAAAACCCTGACAGAAATGTTAGAAAGTCTAGAGTGCATGAAGCGTCCCTTTCTCGATATTTACTGGCGTTCCGAAGCCTTTCTAGAAATTGCTCGACCTCTACTAGAACTTGAAGATAGCCTACACAATTTAGAGCAAGAAAGTTGTGTTCACGAACTCTATTATACGCTTCAAAAATTGCTAGGTGGTTCTCGCCGTTGGGACGACTATAAATACCGAATGACTTTAATTCGGACGGCAGAGAAACTTGCCTTAGCCCCACTGAAACCTCGACGCAAAAATGAGTGGTCTTTTGTTAAAGTTCTGTTTAAACAGCCTCCTTTTTTGAGAAAGCAGTTTATAGAAAAGTTTCTGGAGTGTCAACATCCAGATATTCTCAATCGTAAAGAACTTACGATGGATGAGATAGAGAAAGACTTTCGTCAATATGAGAATTCAGCCGCCAAACTTAAAGAGTTTGCGATTTTCTGGAAAACGGTTTGGTCTCCCCTTTTCCAATTTCGACAAAGTTTATTTGAAAATGTCAAAATTTACGACCCCCATAATTTTTTACTCGATGAAGTCGGCGAAACCAATCTCGACCCCATTCACCTGCTGAGATTTTTTGAATTTGCCTCAGATGAAAATGGGATTGTACTTACCCATCGCGCCACCGAAACTTACGGACTAAAATTTGCATTGCAAGTTGCAGATTTAGAAGATTTTGCAAACAACTATCTTTGCAAACTGTATGCTTTTAAAAATTGTACGATCGAACGGACGATCGACAACTGCGTGCGTCCAACAGCGCTAATTTCCCAGCTTACACCGCCCTTAATGCCCGGTGTGATTGTCCGAGAACATCGCAAAAATCGCTGGGCAATTCTCAAACTCAGAAAACAAGGAATCGAATGCTATCCGATTATGGTCAAAGATAGCTTTGCTAACGAACAAGAATATACATTCTTTCCGAGTTTATCCGGCATTTTGGCGATCGCCTCCGCTGGCATTGCCTTAAGATGTCCTGACAATCAAGAATTCTGGGTAGTTTAAATTATGCCACACAGCCTAGTCCTCAACATCCTTCCCCTGGCCCCAATTCCCCCCGGATACCTCACCGGAAGACACCTACACGCCCTCTTCCTCACCCTCGTGAGCTCCGTTGACAAAAAACTCGGCGATCGCCTCCACGATGCCGCCGCCCAAAAATCCTTCACTCTCAGCCCTTTGCAAACTAAAAAATGCCCTTTCAAAAAACACCATTTCCTGCAATGGGAACACACAGAATCGATTCCAGAACACACCCTCTGTTGGTGGCGAATTACTCTCCTTGATGACTCTTTATTTGGCAAGTTAACTAACCTTTGGCTGAATCTCAATCCCTCGAAGCCGTGGCATCTGGGGCCCGCCGATTTGATGATTACTAAGATTCTCGGAACGCCCCAAGTAGATCAGCCTTGGGCTAATGCTTGCGATTACTCTCAATTGTACGATCGCGCTTCGGAAACTAATCGCTTAATTGCCTTCAGTTTTGCGACTCCTACTACTTTTCGACAGGGAAAATTTGATTCGGTGATTCCTACTAGAGACTGCGTTTTTAACAGTCTCCTCAGTCGGTGGAATAAGTACAGCCCGATCGCAATTCCCGAGCAGTCCTTCGATGCACTTTTTTCTACATTTGTCAATATCAGAAGTGAAAGATTGACTAACTATCAAATTGATTTTGTCGGCATGGTTGGGGAGGTTAGTTATCGGATTTTGGGAGATGTCGAGCCTTTAGTGATTAAGCAAATTAATGCTTTGGCTGATTTTGCTGTTTACTGCGGAGTCGGGAGGAAAACTCCGATGGGAATGGGAATGACTCGGCGGATTGTTGTTAATAGGAGTTCTTGATAACTGAAGGTAAAACCCATAGTCCGGCAAGGGTTGAAACATTGATTAATTCTTCATTCATCAAAATACAGCCGGTTAGGGCCGCTGAACGTAAAACCCTTAGTCCGCCAGGGGTTTCAACCCCTGCCTCAAAGCTAAAGTCCTCTTGCATAGGACTGCAAGTATCAATGATTAAATTATTACTTCAGTCGGTTTCAACCTTAGTGCTTACTGTTACCGATAAGCTCAAAATCTCATCAATGATTAAATTACTACTTCAGTCGGTTTCAACCGACTTTAGCTATGAGACAGGGGTTTTAACCCCTGGCGGACTGGCGGATCGCTGGCAGAACACTGGCGGATCGCTAATTCATCAAATTCTTTCGCCCCACGGGGAAATTAAATGTTTCAACCCTTAAAATTATGAACGATTCTGATTACATTTCGATCGCATCTCTCAACCAGTATTCTTACTGTCCTCACCGCTGTTGGCGAATGTCTTGTGCGGGAGAATTCACTGATAATCAGTATACCATTGAAGGGACAAGTTTGCACGATCGCGTTCACACGATGGGCGAGATTAACCGCGATGAAACTTGGCAGGTGCGGGCGATTTGGCTGAAGTCTGAAAAGTATAAACTCATTGGCAAATCGGATTTGATTGAGTCGGCGGAGGGTGAGATTTATCCCGTGGAATACAAGCGGGGACGGAAGGGGGAATGGGATAACGACGAGTTGCAAGTTTGCGCCCAAGCGCTTTGTTTGGAGGAGATGACGGGGAAAACTATTGCGACTGGATATGTGTACTACGCGCAGTCGCATCAGCGGCAATTAGTGGAGATTTCTGAGCAATTGAGACAAGAAGCGATCGCCACTATCACCGCTATCCAATTTTTGCTGCAAACAGGCACAATGCCTCGACCTAATTATACCAAACGCTGTCAAGGTTGCAGCCTTTATCAGCAATGTTTGCCGCAAGCTGCTGAGAAAGTCCTGCGCTATCAAGAAGCTAATTAATCCAAACTACAAATTTAGGAGTCGATCGTGGGAACACTGTATATCAATCAAGATGATGTGTTTATTGGCAAAACAGATGAACGGCTAAATGTCAAGGCAAAGAATCAAATGTTACAAGATGTGCCTTTGATTCATTTAGATGGAGTGGTGATTTTGGGACGGGCGACTATTTCTCCGGCAGCGATCGCAGAATTGCTACAACGGAAAATTCCTCTGACTTTTATCACCGATACGGGTCACTATTTGGGTAAGCTGGAACCGGAATTAAGTAAAAACATTTTCGTTCGCAATGCACAGTGGAAAGCGGCGGGGGAAACTCCCCAAGCTATTCATGTTGTCCGGGGTTTTATTCGCGGAAAATTGAAGAATTATCGCACCAGTTTATCTCAAACTCAGCGGGAACATTCGGAAATCAATTTAGCTGCGGCAATTATGCAGATTTCTAATGCGATCGCCAAACTTGACAAAACTGACAATATTGACTCTTTGCGCGCACAGGAAGGTGCTGGAAGTGCGGCATATTTCAGGGTTTTCAACCAATTAATTCGCGCGGAAGGCTTTGTGTTTCAACCGCGACACCGCCCTGCTACCGACCCGGTGAATTCTTTGATGAATTTTGCTTACACGCTGCTGCGTCACGACGTGCAAAGCGCGATTAATATTGTGGGATTTGACCCTTATTTAGGATACCTTCATATGCAGCGCTACGGCCGCGTGGGTTTAGCATTTGATTTGATGGAAGAGTTCCGCCCTTTGGTAGCAGACAGTATAATTTTGAATGCCATTAACCGCCGGATTCTGACGCCGAATGATTTTACAGTGGAACCGCTGAGTAATGTGGTGCGACTGTCGGAAACGGGACGGAAAGAGTTTCTGAAGTTGTATGAAAAGAAAAAGCAATCTGAGTTTAAGCATCCTGTTTTGAAACGCAAGTGCACCTATCAAGAAGCATTTGAAATTCAAGGGCGGCTGTTGGCGAAATATTTGATGGGCGAAATTGACAAATATCCACCTTTAGTTTTGTACTAGATATGCACATTCTGATTTCTTACGATATTTCGGAAGATAAGCGCCGCACAAAGATTCACAAAATGCTCAAGTCTTACGGGCAGTGGATGCAGTACAGTGTGTTCGAGTGTGCTGATTTGAGCGAGACTCAGTATGCTAAGTTGCGATCGCGCCTGAACAAAGTCATCAAACCCAACGAAGACAGTATTTTGTTTTTCCCGCTGTGCGCGTGCTGTCAGGGTAAGATCGAACGTATTGGTGGGGTAGTGCCAGTCGATCGTACAATATTTTTTGCCTAGTTTCCGTGAACCGGTAGGTGTTAAAATCGGGGTATCAAATTTTTCGGCTCAAACTCATGTCCAGCAAGAGTTTGATGCCCCCAGTCTGAAAAAACGCTTCACGGAAATTGTGAAAGCTTTACAGGATAAGGTTTTGGAGTGAGGAAGAAGAATTTGCTATTGACAAGACCCAGGCTGGAATGGTACTTTTGTTTTAGATTCACGGAATTGAACCTTGAAAACCAAATACAGCAAGGCTTCTGGAACGGGCGGCCGCAATTAACCTAAATCCCTATCAGGGATTGAAACAACCGCATTTACCCAGGTACTGTCTGCCCCTAATGCCGCAATTAACCTAAATCCCTATCAGGGATTGAAACATCGCCACCAGCACTTCCAGCCAAAACCAGATTGCCGCAATTAACCTAAATCCCTATCAGGGATTGAAACTTACATTTCCAACGCCTCCACAACCTTTGGGAAGCAGCGCCGCAATTAACCTAAATCCCTATCAGGGATTGAAACTCCGAGCAACAGCGCCGAATAAAAGCAGAGCAAATCTTGAGCCGCAATTAACCTAAATCCCTATCAGGGATTGAAACAACGCTGCTCAACTTTCGCTATTTGACACTGGCCGCAATTAACCTAAATCCCTATCAGGGATTGAAACAAGCCAACTATCCCAGTAGCCTGTGGGCTTTCCCTCTGCCGCAATTAACCTAAATCCCTATCAGGGATTGAAACCCAAGGAGCACGAAGATCTTAGAAAAATAACCGTCGCCGCAATTAACCTAAATCCCTATCAGGGATTGAAACTTGGCAATCGCAATTCCAGCTTCGCCAATACCTTTGCCGCAATTAACCTAAATCCCTATCAGGGATTGAAACTTGCTATCACAATTATATTGTCCTTGTGTCTGAGCGCCGCAATTAACCTAAATCCCTATCAGGGATTGAAACTCACAGCGACCAGAAAGCAGAATCAGTTCGAGCAGGGCCGCAATTAACCTAAATCCCTATCAGGGATTGAAACTAAAGCAACTGAATAAGTCACTGATTGACTTTGGCCGCAATTAACCTAAATCCCTATCAGGGATTGAAACTTTGCTGATTAGTCATCGTTTCCCTCCTAACAGCCCAGCCGCAATTAACCTAAATCCCTATCAGGGATTGAAACTAGACCTTGAAGCTGTTTATGCTGAGATTGCGAGCCGCAATTAACCTAAATCCCTATCAGGGATTGAAACGGCGAAATTCTCCGAATTTGAAAAACGCAGCCTTGAGCCGCAATTAACCTAAATCCCTATCAGGGATTGAAACCGATGATTATATTATAGTTGGCAAACAACCTTCTGGCCGCAATTAACCTAAATCCCTATCAGGGATTGAAACCAACTTTTCCCCCAAACCGACACAAACGAGGCAGCGCCGCAATTAACCTAAATCCCTATCAGGGATTGAAACTAAACTTCTTAAGTCCACTAATTGCTCTATCTTTAGGCCGCAATTAACCTAAATCCCTATCAGGGATTGAAACAGAAAGATGTAATCAAAACAGTAGTCCATTTAATTAAGCCGCAATTAACCTAAATCCCTATCAGGGATTGAAACTTTGATTAATTTTGCTTCTATAGCCCAATTGCGCCGCAATTAACCTAAATCCCTATCAGGGATTGAAACCAAGAGCACCTCGTCCGGCTCTGGCTGTGATTCTATAGCCGCAATTAACCTAAATCCCTATCAGGGATTGAAACTTTGCACTTCCTCTTCTGCAAAAGTTGTTTTTCCTGGCCGCAATTAACCTAAATCCCTATCAGGGATTGAAACGAAAAAACTTGCCCGCGAAGCTGATCGTGCTAGGTGCAGTAAGCCGCAATTAACCTAAATCCCTATCAGGGATTGAAACCTGGGAAGTAGAGACTCAAATAGAAGCTGAACCAGAGCCGCAATTAACCTAAATCCCTATCAGGGATTGAAACTTATCCACGACTCCGAGGTCATGTTAAACAATCTCGATAAGCCGCAATTAACCTAAATCCCTATCAGGGATTGAAACAATATCTTCTTAGATTATTTGATAAACCTATTACTACTGCCGCAATTAACCTAAATCCCTATCAGGGATTGAAACCTCATCTAAGTAGTCCCTAACTGACCATTCAACTAAGCCGCAATTAACCTAAATCCCTATCAGGGATTGAAACCAGAGAAGATTCCAATCTATCTTTTTGATTATCTGATTGCCGCAATTAACCTAAATCCCTATCAGGGATTGAAACCAGTACCAATCCCTAGAGCAGAAATAGCTCCTACTCCTGCCGCAATTAACCTAAATCCCTATCAGGGATTGAAACGGAAGTGTTACCGACCATCCGCAAAACTGGTGGCTAGCCGCAATTAACCTAAATCCCTATCAGGGATTGAAACGAGTTCATGTGTTTATTTTGTAAGTGAATTAAGCTAGCCGCAATTAACCTAAATCCCTATCAGGGATTGAAACATTTTTATACTATAGTAGATTTATTTATTTTGTGATAAGCCGCAATTAACCTAAATCCCTATCAGGGATTGAAACTTGAGCAAATACATCAGAAACACTGTTAGCCTCAAGCCGCAATTAACCTAAATCCCTATCAGGGATTGAAACCAAGATGAGGTATTTTGGTGTAGAGGTGGTGGATGGGAAGGCCGCAATTAACCTAAATCCCTATCAGGGATTGAAACATAGGAGCTTCTACTTCTAATAGTCCAACTACTTTCTGCCGCAATTAACCTAAATCCCTATCAGGGATTGAAACTCTTAAAGATGAATTAGTAGGCAATCCTTATTTCTGCCGCAATTAACCTAAATCCCTATCAGGGATTGAAACGCACAGAAACCTGCACCAAGTTGCAAATTTCAACGATGCCGCAATTAACCTAAATCCCTATCAGGGATTGAAACGGTGACAGATTGATACTTTTTCAAAGATGAATCAAAAGCCGCAATTAACCTAAATCCCTATCAGGGATTGAAACCCAGCGCTGGGATTTATCGCATCAATTCAACCTCGAGCCGCAATTAACCTAAATCCCTATCAGGGATTGAAACGAAACTTAGGCTGCTCAGTCTCAGTCTCACCCGGCTCACGCCGCAATTAACCTAAATCCCTATCAGGGATTGAAACACTTACACATTCCCCGCCGACTACAGTATCAACGCGCTAGCCGCAATTAACCTAAATCCCTATCAGGGATTGAAACGGGCAAAAATTGACACCGAAACGGCGATTAATACTGCGCCGCAATTAACCTAAATCCCTATCAGGGATTGAAACTTCTGTACAGATTTGCACGATCGCACCTGGAGAACACTTGCCGCAATTAACCTAAATCCCTATCAGGGATTGAAACTACTGTTCGATTAGACAATTGAAGTTTTACTCCAGCCGCAATTAACCTAAATCCCTATCAGGGATTGAAACAAATGATTATCACGAAGAGACAGCCATTTTAGTTGCCGCAATTAACCTAAATCCCTATCAGGGATTGAAACATTGCGAACGCCCTACCAGTAAATCTAAACCTGGGCCGCAATTAACCTAAATCCCTATCAGGGATTGAAACATTTTGTTAGGTAATTTTAAAAGCTCTTGAGCGATGCCGCAATTAACCTAAATCCCTATCAGGGATTGAAACAGCGACGCCCAAGTTAGGGGAGCCGTGAGTGCTTTAGCCGCAATTAACCTAAATCCCTATCAGGGATTGAAACTACAAACATGGATATTCGCAACGGATTCGCTGCGACTCAAGCCGCAATTAACCTAAATCCCTATCAGGGATTGAAACTTTCTAAATAGCTTTTTAACTGCTTTCGTGCAGGGCCGCAATTAACCTAAATCCCTATCAGGGATTGAAACTAAAACGTCGGGGATTTTAACTTCTAACCTGAAAGCAAGCCGCAATTAACCTAAATCCCTATCAGGGATTGAAACTGGGGGCACGGACGCCGGAACCCAGAACTTTGCTCGCTCAGTAGCCGCAATTAACCTAAATCCCTATCAGGGATTGAAACATTCAATCTTATCATTTTTCCCTCCAAGTACAGCGCCGCAATTAACCTAAATCCCTATCAGGGATTGAAACGAGGAATTCGAGCGGCAGTCCGTGGTGCAGGACTTTGACGAGCCGCAATTAACCTAAATCCCTATCAGGGATTGAAACTTTTCCTGCCCTAGGTTTTGAGCAATTACCAATTTAGCCGCAATTAACCTAAATCCCTATCAGGGATTGAAACTTCTGTGACCTACATCTTGGAGTATAAGATGTAGGGTGCGTGACTGTCAATAGATTTGGGCTTGTGTAGAACGCTTCAATCATCACACACAGTAGCTTGCTCGTGCAGTGCGAGCATCCGGCTGGGGAAAAGAGCGCTCACAAGTGCAGTGCGATCGTCCCAGTCCCACTCAGACAAAATATGACTGCCGACTCATTCAATCATTGAGAAACTCACCTTCACAGATAATCGAGTCTCTGTTCTCCAAATCTTCTTGATTCCAGACCGCGTTTAATGCTGCCGAACTTAAGGAAGTTGACATGGTATTTAAGGTTGTGTTGTAGTATTCGACAGCATTATTAAGTTCCACCTGCGGCGCTTCCTTGAAGTACGAATTAATATCAGGTGTGCACCGCTGGGCCTGGTAGTATAAATAAGATTCAGCATTAATGCACATTACGTGGTAAAAATCCTTATTTGCTGCCTCCACATCTCCAAGTTTATACAGCGCTAAACCCCGGTTGAGATAAGCTTTAACATAGTTCGGATCGAGTTCCACTGCTTTGTTAAAGTCTTCAATTGCAAGCTGCATTTGTTTTAATTTATAGCGAACGCAACCTCTGTTATAATACGCATAAACATTTTTGGGATCGATGCCGAGTGCAGTGTTGTAATCGGCGATCGCCTGCGTATTGTTTCCTAATTGGTGATAAGAGAGACCGCGATTTATGTAAGCTTTGATATATCTAGGATTTAACCGCAGCGTTTCGTTAAAGTTCTCCGTTGCTGCCTCTTTTTCTCCCAAAAGGTAGTAAGCGCGCCCCCGGTTATAATAAGTTTTATAATTGTGGGAATTGATAGAGAGAGCTCGATTGTAGTCTTCAATTGCTTCTTCGTAATGTCCTAAATTAGCAAGTACCAGTCCCCGGTTGTTGTAGATAGCGTGGCTGTTAGGCTTACTTGCTAAAGCGCAGTTGAGATCGTCAATGGCTTTGTCGTGTTCTCCCAGATGGCGCCAAGCATTGCCTCGATTCAAGTAAGCCTCGAACAAATTAGGATTGATATCTAGTGCTTGGCTGAGGTCTGCGATCGCTTTTTGGTAGTCTTTCATGTAATAGTAAACCAAGCCGCGATTGTTATAGGCTTTGGCATCGGCGGGATTGACTTGCAATATCCGATCGAAGTCCTCAAGTGCCGCTTCGTAGTTTCCTCTCTTGGCCCTGTGCAAACCGCGTTTGTAAAATTGTTTGAGGTTCATAGGTCAACTTTCAGGATTGCTTGATTCTGGGGTTGATTCTCGTCCACTCAGTTTTGAGTTCGAGAGGCTTTAATCTGTTGAAAGAGCATCCACTCGCAACCAGAGTCACTCTTGAGAGATTCTAGGCAATCTACCGGAAACAGGATTTTATGTTTATTTTAACAGCAGTTAAATCCTGTTGAAACAGCTTGCACCTCGGCTGGATTTACTTCGTCAGTTCGATTGTTTACCCGATCGACTTTCGCTTAAAAGTCTAGCTTTCTTTGGTGCTCTGTATCTCTCGATGCGGCTGCGATCGGCTCGACCGCCAAATTAAGTTTGAGACAGCTACTCAGTATAAATTATTGTCAGCAGTACCACTGAGTAAAATTTATATCTTTTTAATAAACTTCATCTCAGTATTTGCCGCAGCACGTCTCTACAAACTTTTGTTGCTTAATTACCGATTGATTTCCTCTTCCACATAAACAGTCAATTTCTCCAAATCT
Source organism: Microcoleus sp. F10-B2 (assembly GCF_036704965.1). Classification (NCBI taxonomy): domain Bacteria; kingdom Bacillati; phylum Cyanobacteriota; class Cyanophyceae; order Oscillatoriales; family Microcoleaceae; genus Microcoleus; species Microcoleus sp. F10-B2. Next base: position 34,246 of record NZ_JAUBTB010000005.1, read on the forward strand.
GGAAGTTCGATCAATTCTTGTTGCTTTTCCTTAACCGACACCGGTATCATCACTGGTTGACGCTGCTCAATCCAGCAACTCGCCAGCGGTAAAGTTTGTTCCAAATCTTCCAAAGGCCTCGGAATTACCATCACCGCGTTCAACTCGCCAATTCGCTCAGCTTCGTACATCCCGGCTTCTACGGCTACTGCTACATCTGCAACTGCACCGCGAATAATTGCCGTACACAAACCAGCTCCAATTTTCTCGTAAGCTGCCAAGTGTACGTCTGCTGATTTGAGCATAGCATCGCAAGCACCGACCATTGCCGGAAATCCCCGCGTTTCGAGCAAACCGATCGCCTGATTGCTCAGCCGAGAATAACTGCCGCTTTCCGACAGTTGAGTCAGGCGAAAGCCGATCGGCAAAACGACTTCCAAATTAGCCAAAGGCCTAGCAATCACCAACTTAGAAACAAACTGCCCGAACTGTTCGGCAGTTTGAGCTCCAGCTTCCACAGCCAAACGCACATCCGAAATTCTGCCGCGGACGATCGCCGTACAGTGACCGGAACCAATTTTTTCGTATCCTACTAAAATCACTCCTGCCGACTTCAGCATCATGTCAGCAGTCCCCACAATTGCCGGAAAACTCTTGGTGGATACCAAACCCAAAGCAGTGTCTTTGAAGTATTCCTGGCGCTGCGATCGCTCTTGGTGACTGTTACGATCTGTTTGTCCGTCCATCTTCTATTACCCTTAGAAACTTCCCAAAATAAAAATTTGTTGATAGTTTTAGTTTGTCAGATGAGAAGACAGACTGCACAAGCTGTAAGACACAGATTTCTGCTGCAAGGCCTTACAAATTGCTGAGCTACCAATAATATGAGAGTACCTATTTATATTTGATCTTTCTGCCTTCAGCATAGCTGCCTTTTGCCGAAATGATGGCTACCCGGAACCGCCCGATAGAGTTTGGCCGTTTTCCTCCGATCGATTAAAAGCTTGCCTGTGCGGAAACAGCGTCCCCAACAGCCGATTGATGTGAGCTTGACCGTACAGAATAGTTGGCGTTTCCCCTGGTTGAGGCGGCTCTGCGGCGGTCGATTCCGGCGGTTCTGGGGCTGTCTCCGGCGCAGTTTGAGGCGGTGTTTGGACTGGTTGTGGCGGCTCGTCGATCGGCTCGATCGGTCGATCGACTGGTGGCGTAGTGGCTTCGGGGGTTTCTGGTGATGTTGGCGCTGCTGTTGGCGCTGTTGCGGTTGCTTCTTCTGCGGGGGCTTGGCGGCTGGTATCTCCGATTAGAGAACCTGCTGGCATAATTTGCATTTTGTCGATACAAGGATTGATTAGGGTCGTCCCGGCGCCTATACAGGCATTTGCCCCGATCGTTCCCGCACCTACCACCAGCACCCCTGCACCCAGAATAACGCCCGCCGCGATGTCCAGATTACCTTCACGGGCGTGAAGGATAACTCCCATGCCGATACAGGCACCTGCGGCGATCGAAATCCGGCTGCCCGGATCTGCTTGCAGGATTGCTCCAGGGGCGATCGCCGCACCCTCATTCACAACTACATCGCCACTCATCAAAATCTGAGAGTTGCTACTTAATTGCAGTGGCGATACATACATTCAACTTCACCATGAAAGGAGCTATGATTTTAGATACAAAGACTTTAAATTATGGGTTTTCTCGACTGCCATAGCAAAAGCAAGAAAGAAGAAGGCTTTAGTTATCGTCGCGAGAGAAGTCAGAAGCAATCGACCGCAGGGGAAAAGTGCAATTAAGAACATCCTCACTGTCAGGCGCGGTTGCTATAAATTTAACCAGGTCAATCTAAGAAACGAGAATTTACTATGTTGAGAAGCTTGATGCTTTAACGCGGTTGTCTAGAAAGTTTCAGAAGATTCTAGATTTTGACCAAGAGTTCTCAATCGAGCTTTTTAACTATCTCAAATCCAACTTCAATCTCCTTGGGTTTCTCCCGTGGGCCCCAGCGCGAGGACTCAACGGGAGAAACCAGCTAATTACCTAGCAAATTAAGGTCGTTGGATAATCTCTTCTAGCACCCGGCGCTTGGCTTTCGAGTCGATACCCAGCAAGCGGACGTACTCGCCGCTGTGTTCTTTGAGACAGCTTTCGAGGGCCGAAATCACTTCGGATTCGCGGTTGGAAGAGATCGGCGCGCAACTGCTCCAAGAACCGGTGCGGAAACGGCGCGCGTCGGCGTGTTCCGTGCCAATTTTGTAGCCTTGGGAAAGCAGGTTGCGTATTTGGTCGATCGTCTTGCCGGTCAAACTTCCGCTGCTCGCCGAACCAGTCGAAGGTGCTTTGTATCCCGATGTTGCTGCCGGCTTAGCCGATTGAGCAACCGGGCCGTCTGGACGCTGAATAAGTTCTTCTACCACGCGCCGCTTAGCTTTCGGGTCAATCCCGATCAAGCGCACGTACTCGCCCGGGTACTGGTTCATCACATCTTCCAAAGCGGCGATCGCCTCAGATTCGTTTCTCACTTGCAGCGAAGCCCCGCTTTGCCAAGAACTGGTGCGGAAGCGGCGCGCGTCGGCGTGTTCCGTCCCCACCTTGTAGCCTTGAGCTAGCAAGCTGCGAACCTGAGCTACTGTTTCGGCACTCAATTTGCCGCTTGACACGGAACCGCTATTGTGGTAAGAAGCTTGTGCAACTTTACCGTTAGATTGGTGAGTTTTCGCACCGTTAGAACCGTTAGAGCCGTTGTCTCCCGGTCTTTGGACGATTTCTTCTAATACGCGGCGCTTGGCTTTGGTGTCAATCCCGATCAAGCGGACGTATTCTCCTTGGTGGTCAGCCATGCAGGCTAACAAAGCCGCGATTACTTCAGAGTCGCGGGTTGAGGAAATCGGGCCGCAAGTACGCCAAGAACCGGTACGGAAGCGGCGTGCGTCGGCGTGTTCGGCTCCCACGCTGTATCCTTGAGCTAATAAATTGCGGATGCTATCGGCAAGAGTTGAACTCAATTGGGTGCCGGCATGGGTAGAATATTTGGTTTGAGTCATATTTGGGTTTTTAGTTTGCTCGTTGCGAATTGGTGCTAGACAGGCGATGTTCTCAGCGCAGCGATAACCCGTTCTCAGAGCGTCATTGATGCCGATGACATGGGTCGCAAATTGAACGTCTGAATCTAGAACGTCAGGCAAGCGATCGGCTTGCTTCTGATTAGTGATAATGGCTCCCGAAGGTACGTACTTACCTTCGGGAATCTCCACATCTTTAATTAGTACGTGCATCATGACAATGCAGCCGTTGCCCACTCTGGCATTGAACACCGTAGAGCGAAAGCCGATAAAGCAGTCGTCGCCCACGTAGGCAGGGCCGTGAATTAAACTCATGTGGGTGAGGGAAGTATTTTTCCCCACCCACACAGAATAGGATTTGTCGTCGTCTCCTGTGACTCGGCCTTTTTCTAGGCCGTGAATCACTACTCCGTCTTGAATGTTGCTTCCTTCTCCGATATGAAAAGGAGTGCCTTCATCGGCGCGGATAGATGTCCCGGGGGCAATCATCACATTAGAACCGATATGCACATCCCCAATAATGTTAGAAAAGGAATGTACGAAGGCGGTATCGTGAATTTTGGGCTCAGCCAAGTTTTTCGACCAAGGCGTCGGGGGAGCCGCAACGTTGCGGACTGCCATAAATTAAGTTCTCCTAAGCTGAAAAATTTTTTTGTTAGTTGTTAGTTGTTAGTTGTTAGTTGTTAGTTATTCTTCCACTAACTGCTAACTGCTAACGGTTGCAACTAGCGGTACGGGTCGTCTTTTTTACTGTAAATGAGGCGGTTTTCTACATTGACAGTATCTATAATGCCTACTACCAGAGCATCGATCGGACGGTTTTCGCTCCCGGGCGCGATCCGGGCTGCGCTGCCTCGGGTTACTAAAACCCATTCATCTATACCAGCGCCCACACAGTCAGCGGCTACCTCATAGCCGGGAACTGGTGAACCTTCCTCATCGATGAATTGGAGCAGGAGAAATTTCGATCCTCTCAGCGTCGGCTCTTTTTGGGTACTGACAACTGTGCCGAGAACTTTGGCCATTTGCATTTTAGGTAATAGGTAATAGGTAATTGGTAATTGTCATTTTTTCACTGAGTTACTTGTCGTTTTTAAATTAGCTTTCTTCTGTCTGCTCGGCGCCTTTTAGAGTTCTTCGTCTAGTAACTAATGACTCGCCAGAAACGGGTAAAATCCCCCATTTAAGTGGATGATCCCGAAATTTTAGACTAAGATTTCAAGCTCCCAGATTCAATGCGAGAGTCAATCTAAAATCTAAAATCTAAAATCTAAAATCGACGGACTCATGACTCATGACTAATAACCAATATCCCATGCCCACCTCAATTAAAAATTAAAAATGCTAAATCAAAAACATCGCGATTTTTAATTTTTAATTACCAAACGCCCCTAACAGCCGTGAAGCGAAGCCATCCCGTAGGGAATCGCCTATCTTACGATCTGTTGAGGGGGCGAATGCCGCTCACGCCTTCACGGAACTGTTCTACAGCTTCGGTGTAGCGAATGGGCAGCACGTACTCTAAGTTTTCGTGAGGGCGGGCGATAATGTGGGTGGACATCACTTGTCCGCCGTTAACGCGCTTCACTGACTCTACTCCGGCGGCGACGGAAGCTTGCACTTCCGAGACATCTCCTCTTACAATGACCGTAACGCGAGCGCTACCGATTTTTTCGTAGCCTACCAAGGTGACGCGGGCTGCTTTGACCATCGCGTCAGCGGCTTCTACAACTGCGGGGAAGCCTAAGGTTTCGATCATGCCAACTGCAATTGCCATTGGTTTTACTCCTGATTGAATATTTGGGGAACTAAACAGTTAATTTTTGAACTTCGCACAAATTTTCGTTAAACGAATTTTTTGTGCGCTAAGAACTTAGTAGCCTCGGAACTGTTCTACTGCTTCTGTATATCGAATCGGCAGAACGTATTCTAGGTTTTCGTGGGGGCGAGCGATGATGTGGGTAGAGACGACTTCTCCGCCGTTCACCCGCTTGACGGATTCCACTCCGGCTGCCACAGAGGCTTGGACTTCCGACACGTTGCCGCGCACAATTACTGTGACGCGGGCGCTGCCGATTTTTTCATAGCCCACGAGGGTAACGCGGGCAGCTTTGACCATAGCATCGGCAGCTTCCACAACAGCGGGAAAACCTTTTGTCTCAATCATTCCCACGGCAATTGACATTTTTGAATCTCCTTTGAGGATTAGCGGAATTACCGTTACAAATCTTTGAGAAATCTAAAAATTTGGACGGGGAGGCCCACATTCTTTAGTAATGCTGTGTAAAGCTTCCTATCCTTTAAGAATAGGGGAAGCTGTCCACCTTGACAATATAAACTAACATCATAATGTTTAATAACAAAAATTAAAATTTTTTATGTTACTTCAAATAATTTAAGATTTATTTAATAATCTTAATATTGAGAGGAGTAGATGTCGGCGGCGATCGGGGAGTCGAGTAAGTAAAAATACCTTTAAAGTAGAGTTCGGTAGGTGAAGGAGGCGCTTCTGGGTTTCGGGAAAATTGGGGATTTCAAAAGGGGGATCGCCGGGAAACTGGCAAAAAAGGCAGTCTTGGCCGATCTGCGGGCGTTTTTTTCTTTGAGTGCCGAGCCTAAAAATTCTTTAATTTTGTATTGAGATAATTTTCAGTTTTGATGCTTTAATGTATAGTGAATCTTGAGTGCAAATTATTTTGCCAAAACTATACGATCGACGAGTTTAGTGAAAGTTTTATGGTATCGGGCGATCGCCCGCGACTGTTTTTGTATAAAGGCAGCCCGTAATTTGAAGTTTAAGGGATAGATTAAATGACTCAATTTCTCCTCCAAGCCTGTTGGTGGGTACCTTTATATGGCTTAATAGGCGCAATTTTAACTTTGCCGTGGTCTACGGGAACCGTTCGCAGAACAGGGCCCAGACCGGCGGCCTACTTCAATTTGCTGATGACTGTGTTGGCTTTCATACACGGATCGGTTATTTTTACAGCGACTTGGGATCGACCGCCCCAACAGTTGCTCGTACACTGGGTGCAAGCAGCAGATTTAGATTTGTCTTTTGCAATAGAAATATCCACGGTCAGCGTGGGAGCAATGGAGTTAGTTACACTTCTGAGTTTGCTAGCCCAAATTTACGCTCTCGGCTACATGGAAAAAGACTGGGCGCTAGCTCGATTTTTTGGGCTGATGGGTTTTTTTGAAGCGGCAATTAGCGGCATTGCCATTAGCGACTCGCTGCTTATAACTTACGCTTTGTTGGAAGTGCTGACGCTTTCAACTTACTTGCTAGTCGGGTTTTGGTACGCTCAACCGCTGGTAGTAACAGCCGCTAGAGATGCGTTTTTAACAAAGCGTGTAGGAGACGTGCCGCTGCTGATGGGAGTAGTCACGCTTTCAACTTTAGCGGGAAGTTTGAATTTTTCCGATTTGGAAAAATGGGCGGAAACTGCAACTTTATCTCCCGTAGTGGCGACTCTTTTAGGTTTGGCTTTAATCTCCGCACCTACGGCCAAGTGCGCTCAATTTCCCTTCCATTTATGGCTCGACGAGGCAATGGAAGGGCCCAACCCGGCTTCGATTATGCGGAATACGGTAGTTGTGGGCGCTGGGGCTTATGTTTTGATTAAACTTCAGCCTGTTTTAGCGCTGTCGCCCGTGACGGATGCGGTGCTGGTGGTTTTGGGTGCGGTGACGGCTGTTGGCGCTTCCTTGGTGGCGATCGCCCAAATCGACATCAAAAGAGCACTATCGCATTCTACCAGCGCTTCTTTGGGTTTGGTGTTTATCGCCGTGGGGCTAAATCAAGTTGACATTGCTTTGCTGTTGCTGTTCGCGCACTCGATCGCCAAGGGCCTATTATTCATGAGCGTAGGGTCAATTATTACCACAACTAACACTCAAGATTTAACAGAAATGGGTGGGTTGTGGTCGAAGATGCCTGCCACGACTACCGCTTATTTAGTAGGCGCTGCGGGGATGGTAGCGCTGTTGCCTCTGGGCAACTTTTGGGCGATGCGACGCTGGCTCAACGGTTTTTGGACGGTGCCTTTGTGGCTGGTAATAGTGCTGCTTTTAGTTAACGGTTTGACAGCGCTAAATTTAACTCGCATATTCGGTTTAGTGTTTGTGGGAAAACCGCAGCCGAAAACTCGCAGAGCTCCAGAAGTTGGTTGGCCGATGGCTTTGCCGATGGTAATTTTGACGGTGATGGGGCTATTAGTGCCTTGGATGTTGCAGCGGTGGCAACTGTTAATTAGTTGGACTGGGCCTTGGGCGGAAACGGGAGATTTTGATGCTTTAAATTTGCTTTTGAAGACGCTGGATACGCCGCTGTTGTTGTTATCTGGATTGATTGGCTGTGCGGTTGGGGTGGCGATTTATTGGTACGGCGTTTTACCTCGACCGGTACGGCTACCTGTTCCGGTTTTGCAGGATTTGTTTGCTTACGATTTTTATATCGATCGAGTTTACCGCTTGACTGTCGTTTGGGCTGTGGCTTCTATTTCTAAAATCAGCGCTTGGACTGACAGGTATTTGGTGGACGGGGCGGTTAATTTGTTCGGTTTGGCGACAATTTTCAGTGGCGAAGGGTTGAAGTACAGCGGCACCGGTCAGTCGCAGTTTTATGTGTTGACTATTGCGGGGGGGGTTGCTGTGTTGCTGGCGTTGATTATTTGGCAGTTTTAAACTGTAGAGGTTGGCAGATGAATTTTTTGGGGTTTGTCTGCTTTTTGTCTGATGTTATTTAATTTTAAACCGCAGATGAGGGCGGATGAACGCAGATGAACGCAGATGATTTTATTCTGGGTTTGTCTGCTTTTTTATCTCATTTTACTCAAAATCGATGGGCCACAATTCTGTCACCGCAACTTCCCAACCGGGCAAAAGTTCGGGAATTGAAATCATGTCGCCGTCTCTTAATACAACTGGCTCGGCTGTCGGATTGTAAACTGTTACTGTGCGCTTGTCCGGGTCGATTAATATTCCTACTTTGGCTCCGCTTTTGATAAATGATTGAATTTTTTCTCGCAGGGGTGTGAGGCGATCGGACTGAGATTTGATTTCTACAACTAAGTCGGGAACGAGTTCGGCAAAATACCTTTTACTTTGTTTGAGGCGCGAGGCTGTCACAAAGGAAACATCGGGAGCTCTCAGATCGGAATTGGGGAGGATAAACCCGCCGCTGGACTCAAAAACTCGTCCGAGTTTGCGAGGTTTGACCCAGTTCCCCAAAAGTCTGCCAAACTCTGCCCCAATTTCGCTCGATATAATGTCTGATGGGCCCATAATGATAATCTTCCCGTCTACCAGTTCTAATTGGTAGTCTAGATGTGCTTCGCAGAGTATACCTTGCAGTTGTTCTAAGTCGGCAACTGTTAGGCGGGTGGAAGGAGAACCGGATTTAATTTGCAAATCTTCTCGATCTGTAAGACTTGTGGTCATAGGAGGATTCCAGAGACATTTGAATCTATGTTAACAAGAAAATGGGCCGATGGCTTTTATATGTAGTTGCTTTGCGTTAATGTTAAATATAGTTCTAAATACTGTGTAACAAAGGAAAGTTTTAATTGATGCTCAGTGCTTTAATCTGGATACCTATTTTGGCGGCGGCTCTGATTGGACTCTGGCCCGGTGCGATTAGTTCTAAGATAGTTCGGAATGTCGCGATCGCCATTGCGGGTCTAACTTTTATTGTCTCGGTGACTTTGGCAGTTCAGTTTGATGCCAGTACGAGTCAGTTGCAGTTTTCGGAATTTATTCCTTGGATAGATGCTTTGGGATTGAATTACAATCTCGGCGTTGATGGTTTGGCTCTGCCTTTGGTAATTTTAAATACTCTGCTGACAGGGGTAGCTATTTACGCTACGGATGAGTCGATCCGCAGACCTCGACTTTATTATTCTTTGATTCTGTTAATTACCGGCGGCGTAACAGGGGCTTTTTTATCTCAAAATTTGCTGCTGTTTTTCCTGTTTTTTGAGGTAGAATTGATTCCGCTTTACCTGTTAATTGCGATTTGGGGAGGCGAGCGCCGGGGTTATGCTGCTACTAAGTTTTTAATCTATACTGCTTTTTCGGGAATTGTGCTGCTGGCTGCTTTCTTGGGCACTGGTTGGCTTAGCGGTGCTTCTAGTTTCGATATGGTGGGTGCAGCGGGCGCATCGCATTTGCAAGGAGGATTGCCATTGCCTTTGGTAAGGCAAATTGTTTTGCTGGCAGGGGTGTTGCTGGCTTTTGGAATTAAGATGCCTTTGGTGCCTTTTCATACTTGGCTGCCGGATGCTCACGTAGAAGCTTCGACGCCGGTTTCGGTGCTGCTGGCGGGGGTGCTTTTGAAGCTGGGAACTTATGGGATGCTGCGCTTTGGTTTGGGTTTGTTTCCAGATGCGTGGGCGGTGGCGGCCCCGACTTTGGCGAGTTGGGCGGTGGTGAGTGTGCTTTACGGGGCGAGTTGCGCGATCGCCCAAAAAGATATGAAAAAAATTGTAGCTTACAGTTCGATCGCTCACATGGGCTACATTCTGTTAGCTAGCGCCGCAGCTACTCCGATTAGTATGCTGGGAACTGTTTTGCAAATGGTTAGCCACGGTTTAATTTCGGGGCTGCTATTTTTGAGTGTCGGCGTTGTTTACAAAAAATCCGGCACCCGCAACATCGATGTGCTCAAAGGTTTGTTCAATCCAGATCGCGGTTTGCCGATGATTGGCAGTTTAATGATCCTCGGGGTGATGGCTAGTGCTGGCATTCCGGGCTTGGCTGGATTTATTGCTGAATTTTTGATGTTTCGGGGCAGTTTGCCAGTGTTTCCCGTGCAAACTTTGCTCTGCATGATCGGCACTGGTTTAACTTCAGTTTACTTTTTAATTATGGTCAACCGCGCCTTTTTCGGCCGCCTTTCGGATTTGGTGGTAAATTTGCCGCAAGTCCGCTGGGACGATCGCATTCCTTCACTGGTTTTAGCAATAATTATTGCAATCATGGGAGTGCAGCCGGGAGTTTTAGTTGCTTTGAGCGAGAAAACTGCGATCGCGATGGCAGCTCCTGGGCCCGCGCAAGTTAAAGTTTCTCAAAACTTAGACTGATAGGATGTCCGGTCGATCGACCGCACTCCAATTCGTTTGTAGTGAGTATGACAGTCCTCAGAATTGTATGATGACTTGCATTCCTCACTACAAACAAACGCACCCCGCAGAAACCTAAAAAACCCACTTTTTCGTCGATACAGAGTGCGTCTGGGAGAGTAGGTATTTTTATATCAAAACAAAGTAAATATTTGTGTTTTTAGGTGGCAAACCTTGCCAAAAATGATATAATACCAGAGCTATAAGCAGTAAGAAAATAGTTATTAAATTAAGGCTGAATCCAGATGACAAGTACCGTATTAAAACCATCTTCTCATCCCCTATCCGCATACATTGACATCTTGGAATCAGGCAAAGCTTTGCTGCCTGAATCGACGGAAAATGTAGTAGAAGTTGTCGGCATTCTCAAAAGTTACGGTGTGGTTCTTGATGCCTATTCTCGCAATCTCAATTATATTGCTGAAGAACAGTTTTTAGTGCTTTTCCCGTTTTTTAAATATTTCAATGGGGAAGTCACTCTGCCGAAGTTAATGCGCTATTTGTGGCACGATCGCATTAATTTTGAGTATGCGGAGTATTGCATGAGAACAATGCTTTGGCACGGCGGTGGCGGTTTGGACAGTTATTTGGATTCCCCGGAATTTAGCAGTTTGGTCGAAAAGGCGATCGCGGCTAAATTGAAAGGCAATTTTTTCATGCAAGGACTACACAAAGCATTTCCTGATTTTTTGCCGGAACAAGTGCGGATGCTGGCTTACTACAGCGGTCTAGGTCAGTTTTGGCGGGTAATGAGCGATTTGTTTATCGACTTATCTGATTCCTACGATCGAGGGGAAACTAAGTCTATTTCTGATGTAGTTGATTTTGTCAAAGCCGGTTTAGTCGCCGCAGCCAGCCTACCGATTACCTACAGCGTCAAGATTGGCTCTCAAGTTTACGATATACTGCCAGCGACGGCTAATTTGACATTTTTACCAGATGTAGCCGTGCCTTATGTAGAGGCTGTTTTCTTTCGGGGCACTGCGTTTTTTGGCACAGTTTCATACAATGCTCAAGCTCATCAAATCCCGGAAGAACAAAGAGAATTTGCCTACGGGGCTTTGTTTGCTGACCCTTTACCGATTGGAGGTGCAGGGATTCCGCCAACTCAATTGATGCAAGATATGCGGCATTATTTGCCGGAGTATTTGCACGAAGTTTATCGCACTAGCTGTCGGGGTGAAGACGATCTGCGGGTGCAAATTTGTCAGAGTTTTCAAAAGTCGATGTTTTGCGTGACGACGGCGACTATTTTGGGTTTAGCACCTCATCCCATGAATACATCGGATTATGAGGAAAAAAAGGCTAATCGGGCTTATTTGGAAGGTTGGATGGATCGATTTGGGAATTCTCGCTTGGATTGGGCAAATCAGCCAACTAACAGGGCCTGTCAGTTGTTCCCAGAACGGTAGAAGGGCGACTGGTTTTTAGGGCGCAATGTCTCTAGAAGTTGCAACAATATTATCGGCTTTGGCAATTGCTTTATTTTGGATACCGAAAGCTCATCCTGGCGATCGCAATGATACCACGTCTAGTAAAATAGCCGTTATCAGGCAAGTAGTGAAAACTTCTGTCCTCGCATTTTAATGAGGACTTCAGTCCTCACTACGAACCAATTTTATAGTGGTCGTTTTAGCGGATATACTATGACAGGGTAAACTGTTTGTTTTCGGGTCATTGCGATTGCTTTCATAAGAGATCGCTCCGCTAGCGCTTAGGCTTGCAATCGCAGGATAAAGCACTTGTTATTTCCGAACTATTTACATTCTGACTAGAAGACTCAGGCCGTGAGAGTCGGTTCCGCAAGTTCCCAGCAAACCGTAAGTTTCTGCTAAATCTTTGACTAAAGCAGTTTGTTTGGGACTCGGTTTCCAAGGATTTGGATTACCGTAAGCATAGTAAATTTCTACACCGTCAATGCCGAAACGGGCTGCTTCTGGGATTAATTTATCGGCGGTAGAACGATAGCGGCAAGGATGGGCGAGAACTGCTAAACCTCCTGCTTCCTGAATACCTTTAATTACCTTTGGTGCTGGATAATTATCGCTACTTTCAATGCCGATATCACGCCGCAAGTATGGTTTGATACTGGGATGTTGCGGATCGAAGGCATAACCGAGAATGTGTACGTCATTGTTTAGCAATTCAGCATTAATTTCAGCCCCTGTCCAGAGAGTTGGTGCTGTGACATTACTGTCGGGATTGTTTGATTTCCAATTATCCAACCAAATTTGAGCTTGAGCGTAGCCTTTGGTGCAATGGTGGTCTGTAATAGCTAAGCCTTTGAGACCCCCGGCTATGGCTTGTTCCATCAATTTCTCTGGCTGCAATCGCCCATCGGAGTACACTGTGTGCATATGGAAGTTGTAGGAACCCGGACAGCTATCGGCATCAATTGTCTGCAAGACTTGTTTGAGTGCTGAGATATTTTGGGCTTCAGGTTTGAGACTAGAATCGGGGCAGGGAGCGAGATTGACAGTCATAACGGTTTCTATAAAAAAAACTAGCCTTGTTTAATATATCCAATAAATTGATATGTTGCACCTGTCGGGATGCTCAGGAACAGGCAAGATGCCTGTTCCACAAATAGTAAATTTTCTGGTGGGGTGGGCATTCTGCCTGCCCTTGAAGGGTGTTTTGAGAATGGTGAAAGATATCAATTTAGTCGCATTTTAAACCTGCGGCGGCGGCTGTGGGAAATTCGATCGGCACAAATGTAACGCCAAATTGTTCTCTCGAACACGGAACAATATGCGTCACTCGTTTAGGAGGGTTTTTCCGATTTCCAGTCTTGGAGTCAAACTCAATTATACCCGTGGCTCCCTCGGCTTTAAAGTTTGGATCGGCTAAGGTTTTTTGCATTCCTTCGCGGCTTGGTTCCGGCTGCATTTCTAGGGCTTTAATCAGCGTCCGGGCTGCATCGTAGGTTAAAGCCGATCGAGTATTGACCGGGCCTCCCCACAATTTTTCAGCGTTTTTAGGAAATTTTTTGTCAAAACTTATTAACGGATGCCAAAACACGGATATGCCCAGTTTTTCAACAGACTTTAGCTCTTTTGCTACTTCTAACGTTCTCGGCTCGTACAGCGTCCAGGGCCCGACAATCCAATTGCGATCGCCGTTAGCTTTAATCATTTCGATCGCATTTTCCAGCGAATTAGTGACTTGACCGTCGGGAATGACAAGTAAGGCTGTTTTTCCGGCTTTCTCAACTTCTTTGATTGCTGCTTCGGCGTTAAAATTATTTTTAGATAAGTCGTAATAATTACTGATTCTAAAAGTCGAGCCTCCTTTTGCTTCAAATTGCTTTTTGAATTCTTCCCACAAAGAAGCGCTGAACGGACTGTTGGGATTGTAAAATACTGCGGCTTTTTTCTCGCCGACCCCTATCAGTTGATTTACTAAAGCTTCAGCTTCTATGCTAGTTGTCGGAGCAGTCCGAAAGAAAAATTTTCGAGGTTTGCGCGTCAGTTCTTCTGTTGTGCTTCCCGGAGAAATGGCGACGAGTTTATTTTGATTGTAAATATCTACTGTTTCCACAGTCATGTCGCTGGTGTAGTGTCCGATAACTGCTAGAATATCGGGCTGAGCGACCAGATGATTAGCCCTTTGAACGGCGTAGGATTTGATATTGCCATCATCAGCAATGATGACTTTGAGACCTTTTTTTCTAAGAGCTTTTGGTTCGAGAAAGCCTTGACCGGGAAAATCTTTATTGTTCTCATTTCCAGCGATCAGGCCTAAATTAACTTCAGTTTGAGCTTGAGCAATGCCGCGCAGCAGTTCTTCGGCTAAATTTGCGTTGAGGATGCTGCCGTCCTGATTTCTGCGGATGGGAACAACAATTGCGATCGTGTAATATTCTGCATTTATTGCCTTCAGCAGAGCATTGTTGATGTAAATTAAAGTTTCCGGATCTCTGCGGTCTTCCCGCCAGGACTGTTTGAGCAATTTTAAAGCTTCGGGATAATTTGAGTCGGCAAACTCATTAATTCCCCTTTGTTTTGACCACAGGGCGGAGGTTTGCACTAGGAGTTTTTCGCCAGAACTTACACCATCTGCAGAGAGTGTAGGAAGCTTTTGTCGCGGGGAAATTGTGGGGATTAGCGGAGAAATTCTGGGGATTAAAAGTACGATCGCCCCAAAAGCCGCAATTCCCGCAACAGCTAACAGCAGCCAGCGAAAGCGCGATCGCAACTTCCGCGAAGTTTTGGGTAACTCGGACCCTGCGACGATCGGCAAATCCAAGTCTTGCAAAACTTCATCAACGGATTGGTAGCGGTCTTGAAAGTGGAAACGCACCATCTTGGTGACAATATTTTTGAGCTTGTCGCTAACTTGTACCGCAGGGCGATCGGGCGTCGAGTAATCCCAGACAATTTCACCAGTTTCGGGGTCTTGCGGCAGATTGGTGGGACGTTGCCCGGTGAGAGCTTGGATAGCGATGATTCCGAGGGCGTAAATGTCGTTGTAGGGTTGCGGGAGAGACCGCGGATTATATTGTTCGGCAGGCATATAACCGCTGGTGCCGATCGCCTGCGACGTGAATATTTCACCTGTAGAGTTAGAGGTAAAAGTGCTGATTTCTTTGACCGCCCCAAAATCTATTAAAACAATTTTTTGATCGGTTTCGCGCCGAATTAAGTTAGAAGGTGTAATATCGCGGTGAATAATATTTTCTTGGTGGACAGATTTTAATATTTCCAAAACTTCCCGCAAAAAGGCAACGGTTTTTTTCTCATTCCACCGCTTGCCTGCAGTGAGTTCTTGACTGAGCGGATGTCCTTGAACGTATTCTTGAACTAAGTAAAAGCGATCGTTTTCTTCAAAGCGATCGAATAATTCCGGAATGCGCGAGTTTTGGCCTAGACGGCGCAAAGCGCTAGCCTCCCTTTCAAATCGCTTCCTTCCCTTCTCCAAAACTCGCGGATCGTTCGATAGGGGAAAAGGAATTTCCTTAACAACGCACAGAGGATTATTGGGATTGTTTATTTGTGCAGCCGTGTAGGTTCTAGCAAACCCTCCCTGTCCCAACAAAGCGATAATTTTGTAGCTTTCGTGCAGGATATCCCCTAAGTTGACACACATAAATTTTCCAACACCTCTTGACAGGCTGCGGTCTTTAATGTTAATTATAAACTTTTTTATGTCCAGATACAGCTTGGCAACATATTAAAGTCCTCTGTGTCTATATCAAAAACACTATAACTATCAGCAATTAGCAATTCTACATTAGTGATGACTGATAATTAATTATCAATTATCTTTCTGCTAACTTGCTGAGTACAAAAGCAGCTAAAAATCCGCAGACAGTAATTAGTCCAGCAAAATCGTGAGTTTCCTCGAATGCTTCGGGAATCATAGTATCTGAGATCATTGCTAAAATACCCCCTGCTGCTACGGCGGTAGTTGCGGCTATTACTTCCCCAGAAAAGTGGCTGAAAACCGCATATCCTAACAATGCTGCGATACCGGAAATAACTGCGATCGCGCCCCAAACTCCAAAAACGTAACCGATCGATCTCCCTGCTTTTTTCATGCCGGCGGCGCTGGAAAGTCCTTCGGGAATGTTGGAAAGAAAAATTGCCGCTACTGTCACCCAACTGACAGCGCCTCCAGAAATCATGCTGACGCCAACGACGATCGACTCCGGTATCCCGTCTAACAGCGCGCCGAGGGCGATGGCTAATCCGCCACCGCCTGACTCTGTTTTAGCTGGGTGCAAAGCGCCCGATCGCTTGCGGTGTTTGGCTCCCTGTTGGCTCAAAAACCAATTGGCGGCTGTGTAGACAGCAGCACCCCCCAAAAAGCCGATCGCCGTCGAGTCGAAACCACCGCGCTTGTAAGCTTCATCCATCAGTTCAAAGGATAGCGCTGAAATCAGCACACCGGCGCCAAAAGCCATAATTGTCGCGATCGCGCGCTGGGGAATGCTCGCAAAGTAACCCACCGCCGCTCCCAGTAGCAAGGCCGAACCCCCCACTAAACCCCAAAATCCTGCCTGCAACCACACTGGAAACATCAGTCGCACCTCAGAGGAAAATTTTTTTATGCCCGCTCGAAAATTATATAGTTTTCATTGCAAACTGACAGCGGATACAGCATTTCTCAACCGAGCGAGGTACTGCCTCTTTACCAAGCAATTTCCAATGACTGATAACTAATGAGTAATGAGTAATGACTAATGACTAATAACTAATAACTAATAACTAATAAAAACAAATTCCCCGGGATAACCGGGGAAGGAAAAATATTAAAAAAAGTAATGTTGTTTTAATAAATTGAATTTGCCAAAAAGCGGCGATAAATTAGTAGCAGCCCTTGTTAATTTGAGAGCGGACGCCGGGGCGGGCATTCCTGTGCAGGTGCCGCACCCGATCGCATTTTCCAGTCTCAAGAAAACAGTTGCATTCATATTTGAGTACCAGTTAAGCTTGGTTGCTGTTGCGACTCTGGCTAGCCAGCTCCAACAGTTGCGCCCAGCGTTTTTGGACTTGTTTGGGAGTGCATTTGAGCGCGGTGGCGATCGCCTTGTCGCTTTCTTGATTCCGCTTCATTTCTAACAGTTGCTGCATTTCCGGCGAGAGTTGAGCGCGAAATGCTTCCCATTTGTCAGAAGTCATTCCCAGCTTTTGATCGACATCAGCACCCAGCCATTCGTGCACGAGTTGCCAATTTTGAGTGCGGGCAAATTTTTCGACGTGGTACTTAAACCGTTGTTGCAAGTAGTCCCGCTGCCGGGAAGACAAACCGAGAACTCGATCGATTTCCGAAGCCGAAAGGTCTTGCAATTTTAAAGTGAGGTAGTCCACGCATTCTGGTTGATTTTGAGATTCCAGATAGGCAATCAATTCCGAGACTACTCGATCGCGCAGCACAGCATCAGCCGGATCGACAGTTTCCAATACCATTTGCTCGCGCACTTGTTGCAGCGCCGGAGAGCGGCTGTACATTTCCGCCTCTTCTCCCTTGCCGGATTCTACAGCCATTTCAATGTCGATCGCAGTTTCCGGAGGCTGACCCTTGGCAAATCCTTGAGCGCGCAACACGATCAGGCGCTGGCGGTTGCGGCCGGGCAAGCCAATTTGGCGCTTGGCGTAGTGTTCGGTAAAAGCCATGTACTCAGCCAATTCTAGCTGCGTGCGGGGCTGGTAGGTGGCATCGAGTTGGTGTTCCCGGCGGAAAGCTCGCAGAGATTCGATGTAAAAGCCTTGCAAAAAGTCTTCAATCATGTTGTAGCGAGCTTGGAAGTTCAAGTTCGATCGGAAAGAAGCAACATGGCGGTAAATCATGGCCGCGAGGTGAGAGTGCAGTTCGACGCGGCCTTGTTTGGAACCGAGGCGGTAGTATTGCAGGGTTTTTTGCAACCGGTGCTCGGCCAAGGTGATTTGCCAAGCTTCCACTTCGCCGGAAATTTGGATGCGATCGCTTTTTTGGCAAATCCGTTCGACTTCCTTAGCAATCCGCATCGCCACTGCTTGAGCGCTGCGGCTGGGAGTTTTCATTTCCCCTTGCAATTCTTTGAGGGCGAAGTCAGCCAAAGCGAGGATATCGATGCTGGGAACAGTATTGATTTCGGCGTTTGGTTCGCCAACGGTAGCCGGAATGCAGTTAAAGCTAGAAACGGTGTTGCAGTTGACGGTGTTGGTGGCAGTTTTGAGAGTCATGGCGTTTATCGGGTAGTAGCGCACAGCGTGCGAGGACATTTCTCAGAGAGTGAGGTGGCAGTTGCTGGCGGTTTTGCTTGCTGTGCTGATTCAACTCTCTATACATTGAATGTTAGGGAAGTAGAGATAACCGTAGTGATGGGAGTGTTCCACTCTCTCATGCAACAGTTTTTGGCTGCTGAATCTGATTCTAAGCGCTGGCTGTGGAAGATTGGTTTTATTGCCATTAAAGCCTGACTGTACAAGCATTCTGAGCTATTGGGAAGGTGGGGCGATCGCTCTTTGAGATGGGGGTGCTCGAAGGCCGCTGAGTGGACGATTTACTAACTGGCTATTTGAGGTGGTTTTGGCCGTTAGAGATTGTGGAATCGAGACTCGGCAGAGTGTAGCTAACTGCAATATATTCTGAAGCTACGGCACAGTAATTCGGAAACCCGGTTAATCTGAAAATTCGATCCGATCCAACAAGGAAGAAGGAATGAGAAAGAAGCACAGAGAGCTTTGTTTGCAAACAATTCACGCTGATTCTTTCTCTAATACCAAAGTCACCGGCCCGTCATTCTCGATCGAGACTTGCATCATCGCTCCAAACACGCCTGTTGCAACTTTTAAGCCGCTCTGGCGCAACTTTTCGACAAATTTCTCATAAAGAATTTCGGCTCGTTCAGGAGCTGCTGCTCGGTCAAAGGAAGGCCGCCGACCTTTGCGGCAGTCGCCGTAGAGCGTAAATTGACTGACAACCAGCAACTCGCCGCCGATGTCCTGTACGGACTTGTCCCAGCGGCCGGTATCCCCGGCAGAGTCGGGAAACAAACGCAATTCTAGGCATTTGCGAGCCATCCAATCGAGTTCTGCTTCGGTGTCGGTGTCCGCCATACCTACAAGCAAGTTAAGTCCGCGACCAATTTTGCCGACAATTTGACCTTCAATTTCGACTTGAGATGATTTTACTCGCTGGATGATGACTCGCATTGACCTGCTTTTTGGTAGCGTCTTAGGATTATTTGAACAGCAGCGCAACCGCCGTGTCGCGATGAAAATGAGATTGTCAGCCATTCACCACTAAATCTTAGATTAAGTGTGGGGGCTTCAAAGGCAAGTTTATAGTTGACCCGCCTGAGTCTTAAATGACACGGCAGGCTCAGGCTTAATCGCAGGTGCAGGACACTGAGATTGGAGGGTTATGCGCGCACGGCTAATGTGTATGTCAACTACACAGAAATGACCCAGCATTAAAATCAAACCCAAAAACAAGGCAGCGTAACCCATCAATTTGAGAAGGGCTAATAAACAATTAGCAAAAAAAAGAAAAATGTCATCTTGAATTTTTACCCAAAAACACCAAAAATTCCTTTGGAGTCGTGATAAAAATAGCGAAATATAATGACGAATTCTTTTTAGCCGCCGATTGCTCATAGCCCGTCTCCTTGCAAGCTTGTTGTAATAGCTTAGCCGAAAACAAGGAACGTGAGACGGTCAAGGGAAACTCCCAGACCTCGTTGAGTTTGCCAACTATTGCGCTGGTTGTGGGAAGTAGGAGTGGTGAGAGGTGGTGGGAACAGCATAAAGGTGCAGAGATTACGTAAAACCAACGCAACTCTGCACCTTTGAAAGCAATGGCGATCGTGCTTTTGAGATCGGCGGACAGTAGAAGTGTGCGGCTCTGTTTTTGTTAGCAACAATAAAATAGGTCGATCGCTCTTTTTATTCGAGGGCGCTCTTTTTATTCGAGGGCACTCTTTTTCTTGGAGGGCGATCGGCCTTCATTGTCCCCATCCATCTCCAGTTCGCGATCGCGAAAACAATTACACCGCGACGCTCTTTGGTTTAGGTGAAAAGAATATTTTACTGTTAGTTCTTGCCAAAACCTTTGCCGCGATTGGTTGAAGGCATACAAAGACAGTTTTCGATTTGCGATCGCAAAGTCTCGGTATCCAAACCCTGACCGATGAGAACAAGCTGGTTTTTGCGATCGCCTTTCCACTCGTCGTCATCCATCGTAAATCGCTTGCCGCTCAAGTGGAAAATATGGCGTTTGGGGCTTTCTTCAAACCACATAATCCCTTTCGCGCGAAACACGTTTGTTGGCAGTTGGTTGTCTAAGAAATATTGAAATTTCCTCAGAGAAAACGGCTTGTCGCTCTGGAAAGAAATTGAGGTAAATCCGTCATTTTCTAAATGGTGGGAGTGGTCGTGACCGTGATGGTCGTGATGGTCGTGATGGCCGTGGTCGTGATGTTCGTGATGGCCGTGATGTTCGTGGTCGTGATGTTTGTGATGTTCGTGGTGGTCGTGGTCGTGATGTTCGTGACTGCTAGGAGTTTCTTCAGATTGGAAATATTTGTCAGATTCAAACAATCCGACGCTGAGGACTAGCGGTAGGGGAACTTGCGATTTTACCGTTCGCAGAATTCGAGCACCTTCTTTGACATCGCGAATCTTAACTTCCAACAAATCTAAATCTGCTTCTTCCACCAAATCAGTTTTGTTGAGGATAATTATATCGCCGTAAGCTATTTGACTGTAAGCTGCTTGAGAGTTGAACAAATCTAAGCTGTAGTTGGCTGCGTCTACTACTGTCACTATCGAATCGAGACGAGTCAGGTCGCGCAGTTCTGTGCCTAAAAAAGTCATTGCTACTGGCAGCGGGTCGGCGAGTCCGGTTGTTTCGACTACTAGATAATCGAGATTTTCTTGACGTTCCAGAACTTTGTAAACTGCATTAACTAAATCTTCATTAATTGTGCAGCAGATGCAGCCGTTGTTCAGCTCAACCATGTTGTCGTCGGTGGTGACAATCAGTTCGTTGTCGATGCCGATTTCGCCAAATTCATTTACCAAAACTGCTGTTTTCAAACCCTGCTGGTTGGTCAGGATGTGGTTGAGCAGGGTTGTTTTGCCGCTGCCGAGAAATCCTGTAATGATTGTAACGGGCAATCCGTGTTTGGGAGCGTGCATCGCCAGTTCTGTTGCGGACTGAGTTGTAGATTGCATAGCTTGAATGTCAAATAAGGTCTGAAGCTTCAACTTGTTGTTTTTATTGTATCTTATATTAATTCCGAACAGCGCGTTACCAGCGCTAATTATCGGAAGTTATCAACTATGCGATCGCACCCTGTTTAATTTGGCGATCGAATAGTTGGCAAAAGTACCTCTAGGAGTTGGTCTGCAACGTGTTTCCAGGTAAACCCAGCCGCTACAAATTTGGGGCCTGCTTCGCGAGAGCGATCGCACAACTCCGGCTGTTCTATAATATTTTTCATTAAGGCGATCGAATGTTCTAAATCTGGCATCAGGCGAAATATCTGCCGATCGTTAGAAGTACCTTCTTGAAACGTACTTTCGACGTGCCAAGCAAAATCTGGAGTTGTAAAATCATCCGTCGGGCCGCCTTTAGTGCAGATAAGCGGCAAGCCACAAGCAATTGCTTCTAGTGCTGGCAAATTGAAGCCTTCTGCTAAATAAAGAGATACGTAGGCATCGGCAGCTTGATAAAGTTGAGCCATTTTTGCAAAAGGCAGTGTTTCTCCTATGTAAGCCATGCGCGGCAAAACTTTTTCTGCTTCGTCAAATGTCAGTTCGTCTATATTTTGAGCGATTAGAGAATCCGACTCATATATTGATTCTTCTCCTTTCAATACTAATCTGGCTTCGGGATAACTTTCAACTACAACTGCGAAAGCTTTTAACAATAAATCGATGCCTTTATTTGGAGATCCTGCACCGATATTCAAAAATACAAATCCGTCCCATCCTAGCTGTTTCCGCAAAGCTTCGCGTTCCGATTTTGTTAAAGGTTTGTAAATATTCGGATCGATGCCGCAGGGTATGACCATTGTGCGATCGGGATTCGCACCGCTGCGGATAAATCCGGTTTTCGACCAATGGGAAGGCGTAATAATAATTATATCGGAGTTGCTGTGTCCTTCGCGGAGGGAAGCTGCGCCCGTTATTCTAAAGTTTTCGTTGTGCAGAATTCCCCATTCTGTTGTGGCAAACAAGCACGTCCGTTTTGTATTTGAGGGTGCAAAATTGTAAGGTACTGAGATCCGTAACGTAGCGTCTGCTTTGAGAGACGCGGAAGGGTGAGGAATATTTTTTATTGCTGCTTCAGCAGTTGCGTCTAACAAACCGGTTGCTGGCTGCCAATTTTCGTCTAGGTATGGGATATCTTTGTGGAAAATTTCTAAGTTGGGATATTTCAGCATTTCTAGTAGCTGAAATTGATTGGCGATCGCGTAGGAGTGCGGCAAAAAACGCCATCCTTCAACAATTATACGCATTTAGTTGTTAGTTGTTAGTTGTTAGTTTTTACGGTTCATCATCACCCTTACCAATGCCCTATTACAATTACCCGTTACCCATTTATATTAATAATTATTTGGTTAAAACTTTCTGGGATTAAAAGTTTATTGTCAATTTTATAGCTCGTTTTCCCTGGTAATATGGCATCTAGCAACTGATCTAATGCGTGTTTCCAAGTAAATTTTTTAGCTACAAAACGGGGGTCTGTAAGTTGAGCTTTGGCTGTAAGTCAAGGTTGTGCGATAACGGTCTGCATCCACTGAGTCAAATGTTTTCATTCAGGAGCTAAAATAAATAGTTGTTCTTTTGCTATTTCAACAGCCATAAATTTACTTTCTACGGGCAGTGCAAAGTCTGGGTAAGTGAAATCGTCTGTAGGGCCACCGGCTGTACAGATGACAGGCAAACCGCAAGCGGTGGCTTCTAAAACAGGCAGCTTAAAGCATTCTGCAAGATAGGGAGAAACCTAAGCGTCTGCTGCTTGGTAGAGTTGAGCTATTTGAACAAATGATAGCTGGCTACCAGTATAAATTAATCGGGGCGAAATTTTGGCTCTTTCGGTAGCGTTGAGGACAACTCGGCTGGCTTCGGCAATCTCGTCTCTGGAGGGATAGAGTAGTTCTGAGCTTTTTAAAGCTAATCTGACATGGGGATATTTGTCAACTATCGCAGCGAAAGATTTTAATAAGGAATGAGAATTAAATAACTTACAATGCGTGATGTTCTTGTGGGATGGGCTCTCGTAGCCCGTCCAGAAAGGGCGGGGTACGAGAGCCCACCCCACTTTCAAGAGTGTAAATTATTTAATTCGCGATCCTAAGGGGCGAATGCCGGGAGCATTCCTATGCGTGCAAAAATATTAAACTGTAAATTCACCATAATAATTTTAATTATCGAGCTGCGTAAAATATTTAAATTTCAACTATAAACTAAAACAGGGCGGTGGCTAACAACAGCCACCGCCCTCAAGATAGTATTGCGCTATCTAAGTCTGTGCTTACGCCGGAAGCAAGACTGCATCAATAACGTGGATGACGCCATTATCAGCAGCAACATCGGCTGCTGTAACGGTAGAATCATTGATTTTGACGCCATTGGAAGCATCAATTTTAACTTCTGAACCTTCAACTGTCTTGGCAGATTTCAGGTTGACTACATCAGCAGCCATAACTTTGCCGGAAACGACATGATAAGTCAAGATTTTTGTCAGCTTAGGAATGTCATTAAGCAGTGCTTCAACAGTACCTGCGGGAAGCTTAGCAAAAGCTTCGTCCGTAGGCGCGAAAACTGTGAAGGGGCCAGCGCCTTTGAGAGTATCTACTAAACCAGCAGCTTGGACGGCAGCAACTAGGGTTGTAAAAGAGCCAGCCGCAACGGCGGTATCAACGATATCAGCCAAGTGAGTCACCTAGTTTTTGTAATCTATAAATCACTATAACGCTAAAAAGTTAATTTAGCTACATTAATTTTTTCTCTAGTTCTGTCTGGTTTTCTGATATTTAAGATCGCAATTTTTTTATTTAACTCGTTTCATAAAATACCTATCTAAAGGTAGATATTTGTTTGTCAATTTTACTGTATTTTAATTTACCGATGTAATCCTAAATACATTAGTAAGACGATCGCACCAGAGATAGCAGATTGCAAGTTTATGAAGTACACCGATCGATCCGACTTGTAGGGACACGGCATTGCCGTGTCCCTACAAGGGCTGCTGAAAAGTGCTGTATCGATCGCCCCTGCGCTGTTTAAACTAAACGCAGGGGCAATGGCCCGGAACCCTCGCCCCTACTACGAAATTTTGATTAACTTGGCAAAACATTCAACCTTCAGCGCAGCGCTAACACATTACAAAAGCCAGCCACCCCGACTTATGGCAACAGTTTGGGAAATCGCGATCTAAACTGTTAACAACCACTAACTAGGGGAAGGGTGACATGAGATACAAACTACTAGGTCACAGCGGACTTCGCGTTTCGGAAATCTGCCTCGGAACCATGACTTTTGGGGAAGAATGGGGTTGGGGGAGCTCCTACGACGAAAGCCGGAAAATGTTCGACGCCTTTGCAGAAGCCGGCGGCAATTTCATTGATACCGCGAATCTCTACACCAACGGTACTAGCGAAAAATATGTCGGCGAGTTCATCGCAGCCGATCGCGAAAAATGGGTAGTTGCCACTAAGTATAGCCTCAACATGAAGAATGGCGAAATCAACGGTTTCGGCAACCACCGCAAAAATATGGTACAAGCAGTAGAAGCAAGTTTGAAGCGATTGCAAGTTGAATACATAGATTTGCTGTGGCTGCACGCTTGGGATTTTACCACACCCGTCGAAGAAGTGATGCGCGCTTTTGATGATTTGGTGCGCGCCGGCAAAGTTCTTTATATCGGCATTTCCGATACGCCGGCTTGGATTATTTCTCAAGCAAATACGATCGCCAACCTGCGCGGTTGGACACCATTTATCGGCTTGCAAATCGAGTATTCTTTAAAAGAACGAACTCCCGAACGGGACTTGATCCCTATGGCAAAAGCCTTTGATATTGGAGTCACAGCTTGGAGCCCCCTAGCCGCCGGTTTGCTGACAGGAAAATACAACACTTCAGAAACAGCCAGCGAAGCTAAACGGCTAAATTCACCTGAATCGGGAAAAATTAACGAACGAGACCTCAAAATTGCTGACGAAGTTAGCAAAATAGCAGCCGAAATTGGCAAACCCGCTTCTCAAGTAGCCCTAAATTGGCTGCGGCAACAGCAAGTCGAAGTTATTCCGATTGTGGGTTCGCGCAAACTCTCGCAACTTCAGGAAAATCTGGCTTGTTTGGAGTTTGAATTAACCCCGGAACAAATGCAGCAGTTAGATAAAGTAAGCGCAATTGAATTGGGTTTCCCTCACGATTTCTTAAATAGTTCGACGGTGCAAGATTTTGCCTTTGGAGGAGGAATCGCCAAAATTGACAGCAGCCGACTGTAAAGTTGCTGCTATTTTCTAGTCGCGGGTTTACGTGGATATTTGGCGTTCGATCGCAGATATCGGCGAACCCGCCCTTAGAGGGATGATTGATATTTGTGCTGTGGGCGCGAGGTTAAATTGACGCCCTCAGCGCAAATGTCATCACCTTAGTTTCTTGCCACAGACTCGCGCAAAATCTTAGGTTTATCATTGCCGTTGCCTGGTTTCTTTGGTATTGTTGAGACAGGTACTCTTCGGTGAGTTTCACCCCACTGCATAAACTGTCAATTGTTAATCTATCGGAAGTCAGAAATCTCTGGTGCAGCTTTGTATATTAAGATACAAATTTTCCCTAGGAGCGATCGGATGAGTTTAAAAAAGGCTAGGTTTGTCAAATTAAAAAGCAACATAAACTTGATGGCAAATTTTCTATCTTCTCCAAATAAAGCAATAAAACTCGTTCTTTTTTCACCCCGTACCTGCCAGTTAAGAGTCATTTTACAAGGTCGATCGGCATTTTAACCGCTTTTGAACCCAGCGTTTAAGCTAAGCGCATCCTGAGATAAAAGTCATCCTTCAGATAGAAGTTATAGCAGAAAAACTGGGTTACAGTTAACAACAATAGCAAGTCTAACAATATTAACTTATCTCCCAGTTTCAATTCTGAAAAAAGCAGATAAGCGTGTTTTTCCGCAGCTAAACAGTTTCTTTGTTTGGTTCAATAATGCGGCGCTTGCTCGTCAATAAAAGTTCTCAGATTGATGCTTCTTGCGACTTTTAGTAAGAAACTCTTGAGAAACACATCCTATTGACAATTTTCATTGACAAATTCTAGAGGCTAATTATGTCGCCCCCCGAAAACTCAGTAAACAATAATTATAGCAGCAATAAAGGTCGAGCATGGGAGATCCGATTTACCTCTATAGATCCTGCAAAATCGCCCTCTCAATTCGCTCCCTCGCCGACCTGGCGCGCTAACTTATTAAAAGCTGATTCTTTAGATGCACCGGATTTAGTTTGCCTGTCTCATTTGCGGTGGAATTTTGTCTATCAGCGTCCGCAACATCTCTTGGGTCGCTGTGCCAAAAATCGTCGCGTATTCTTTCTAGAAGAACCAGTTTTTAGCGCGACTACAGATTGGTGGCTTGATGTCAGCATCCACGAAAGCGGAGTCTGGGTAATAGTACCGCACCTGAGCGAAGGAATCAGCGAAGAAACAGCACAAACTGCTCAGCAAGCCATGCTAGATGATTTGTTTAAAGCAGCAGAAATTAGCCAGTACATCCTCTGGTATTACACACCAATGGCTGTCAGTTTCACAAGCCACTTAAAGCCGCTAGCTGTAGTCTACGACTGCATGGATGAACTGTCAGCCTTCCAAGGCGCGCACCCGGATTTAAAAGCCAATGAAAATCAACTCTTAAAGCGCGCCAGCGTAGTATTTACCGGGGGACACAACCTTTACGAAGCCAAACAGCACCAGCACCCAAACATTCACGCCTTCCCCAGCAGCATCGAAAAAGAACACTTTGCGACAGCCAGGAATATTTCAGAAGAATCGGCGGATCAAAAAGACATTCCTCACCCGCGTTTGGGATTTTATGGCGTCATAGACGAACGCATGGATATAGAACTGCTGGCGGGCATTGCGGAAGCAAAGCCGGACTGGCATTTAGTCATCATTGGCCCGGTGGCGAAAATCGATCCGGCAACTCTGCCAACTCACTCAAATATCCACTATCTCGGCAGCAAATCTTATCAAGAACTGCCAGGGTATCTTGGCGGGTGGGATATCGCAATGCTGCCTTTTGCGATTAACGAATCGACTAAGTTTATTAGTCCCACGAAAACTCCAGAATACCTCGCTGCCGGCAAACCTGTGATTTCTACTCCTATCCGCGACGTGGTGCGGCCCTACGGAGAAAACGGCTTGGTTCGGATTGCGAGCAACGTTTCAGAATTCGTTGCTTGTGCCGAAGCAATCCTCAACGAAAGTTCGGACGTTCGCACAATGTGGCTGAGTGAAGTAGACGCCTTTTTAGCAGATAATTCTTGGGACAAAACCTGGAGCGAAATGCTGGGGTTGATCGAAAGTGCGATCGAAGGTAAAAGGCAGAAAGCAGAATCTAGGATGAAAGTTTTAAGTTAGAAATGTTGAGGTTTAAGTTAAAGAGTTATCAATTTATGAATTCACAACTTAACACTCAACCAGGCTCGCTTGTTGATTAGCAATTACCAATTACCCTTACCCAAAATCAGAGGTGTTTTAATGTTTGACTATTTAATCGTCGGAGCCGGATTTGCAGGTAGCGTCATTGCGGAAAGACTAGCCAATGAGGCCGGAAAAACAGTCCTGATAATTGATACCCGCAACCACATCGGCGGCAACGCATACGATCACTACGACAACCACGGCATCCTCGTACACAAATACGGCCCCCACATTTTTCATACCAATTCGCGCCCAGTTTTCGAGTACCTTTCGCGGTTCACCGAGTGGCGGCCCTACGAACACCGCGTCCTCGCCAGCGTTGACGGTCAACTGCTGCCAATTCCGATCAATCTCAACACCGTAAACCAACTTTACGGACTGAATCTCACCTCATTTGAAGTAGAAGATTTCTTCGCTAAAGTAGCAGAACCAAAGGATTACATTCGCACTTCCGAAGATGTCGTTGTCAGCAAAGTGGGTCGCGAACTTTACGAGAAATTCTTCCGCAACTACACCCGCAAACAGTGGGGAATGGACCCGTCGGAACTCGACAACTCAGTGATTGCGCGCGTTCCCACTCGCATTAACCGGGACGATCGCTATTTCACCGATACCTATCAAGCAATGCCGCTGCACGGCTACACTCGGATGTTTGAAAAGATGCTTTCTCACCCAAACATCAAGGTGATGCTGAATACCGACTACCGGGAGATTGAGGGTTTTATTCCTTACGGGGAAATGATTTACACCGGGCCTGTTGATTCTTATTTCAATTATTGCTACGGCAAACTTCCTTACCGTTCCTTGGAATTCAAGCACGAAACGCTAAACGTACCCGTACACCAAGCAGCACCGGTGGTAAATTACCCCAACGAGCATTTATATACTCGCTGCACGGAGTTTAAATACCTCACCGGACAAGAACACCAAAAAACTAGCATTGTCTACGAATATCCCCAAGCTGAGGGAGACCCTTACTACCCGGTTCCGCGTCCTGAAAATGCCGAAATTTACAAGAAATATAAGGCTTTGGCTGATGCCACTCCGGGAGTTTCTTTTGTGGGAAGGCTGGCGACTTACAGATATTACAACATGGACCAAGTTGTCGCTCAAGCTCTGACAACTTATACTCAAATTACTACCAAGCCGGTGATTGAATTGGTGGAAAATGTTAACGGTTCGGCTTCTAATTTAAGCTCGTCGCATGGAGTTGCCGAGAACCCAGTCACAGCACCTCTAGAAGCGGCTGCTGTCAACGGCAACGGCAACGGAAAATCTGCTAGCAAGTAGCTGCAAATTGCCAGTTACGGGTAAAAATGAAATGTAAGGTGCGCTATCAGCACCTTACTCAGTTTTAATGAAAAGTTCTGTAAGAATTCAAAGAAGCGTTGAGGTGGAAATGAGAGTTATAGTTAAAATTGTTTTGTCTCACGAGGTTTTGGAAAAATCTCAATTTCCTCATTTTCAGAAAGAAATAGAGCGCCTCATAGAAAGCGGGGGCAAAATTCTGATGCTCGATTTCTCAAAGATAAATTTCCTGAAAAATTCGGAGTTAATGGCTGTAGTGGCGATCGTGAAATTAGTTAGAGACAGTGAATGTATACTTTTGATATCTGCCATGAGCCAACAAGTGAGAATCCTATTTGAACTCACAGGACTAGAACAAATATTTCAGTGTTTGCCCCCTGCGGAAGAAAATTCCCTCAAAAGTGACCTAACTGAACCGTTAGGAGATTTGCAAAGTGTTGCCGGCTAAACTAGAGTTGGGAGTGGGCGATAGTGTCCGAGTGTTTGAGTGTGCCAGGGGAAAATCTTTCTTCTTGATTCTCAAAACTTCGGACAATTTTTGATAGCCAACCGTCGAATAATGGTTTCAGGGCTATTGGGTAATCGAGCTGAGCTGCCAACGGAAAATGAAGGGTTTGAGACTAAAGCCTAAAAGCTTTCCGGAAGATTGCTTGTGGCGAATGACTAATCACTAATCACTAATCACTAATGACTTCTGTATAAGAACTCCTTTAGATGAGGCTGTTTTAATGTACAGAACTTTTACAAATTAATCAGCAAAAAACTTGTCCAAGTCGGAGCAATAGTCGCTAACGTATAAATATAACTTAGGGTAGATGTGCCGATGAGTTGGTTAGGTAGAGAACTAGAAAATTGCGATATTGAAGAGTCTGCAACTCTAGACAGTAAGGTGACAGTTCAAGGACGCAAAACAGGCTATCCGCGCCCCCAATTGCGCCGGAGCAACTGGATTTGTCTCAACGGTCAGTGGAGGTTTGCTTACGACGACGCGGGACGCTGCGTGCAGCCGATCGATATTTCTGAGTGGAGTCACACTATAGAAGTGCCGTTTGCTCCAGAATCGCCAAAAAGCGGGATCGGGGACACGAATTTTCACGCTAACTGCTGGTACGAACGCGAATTTGACGTACCCCACACAGAAAGCAGAGTTCTCCTCCACTTTGGGGCCGTAGACTACCGCGCCCGCGTCTGGGTGAACGGTCAGTTTGTCATCGAACACGAAGGCGGACACACTCCTTTCACCGCAGACATTACAGCAGTTTTGAACCTCAGCGGGCCGCAGCGGGTTACAGTCTGGGCCCAGGACGACCCGCAAGGTTTGGAGCAACCGCGCGGCAAGCAAGACTGGCAAATAGAGCCGCACAGTATTTGGTATCCGCGCACGACCGGCATTTGGCAGACGGTGTGGGTAGAATTGGTGCCTCACACTTATATCGAACACATCCGCTGGACTCCCCAGTTTGAACGCTGGGAAATCGGTTTTGAAGCGTTTGTCGCGGGCGATCGCCAGTCGGGAATCCAGATTAAAGTTAAACTGTCGATCGGCTGTATGCTGCTGGTCAACGACACCTACGAAGTTATCAACGGCGAAATCCACCGCCGCATCGCCCTCTCAGACCCGGGTATCGACGACTACCGCAACGAATTGCTGTGGAGCCCCGAAAAGCCGACGCTAATTAACGCTCAAGTGCAGTTGTGGGCCGACGGCAAACTGCTCGACGAGGTTAAATCTTATACCGCCATGCGGACGGTCAGCATCCAGCGCGATCGCTTCATGCTAAACGGCCGCCCCTACTACCTGAGGCTGGTGCTCGACCAAGGTTACTGGCCAGACACCCTGATGACTGCCCCCTCCGATGAAGCTTTGCGCCACGATGTCGAATTAGTCAAAGCAATGGGTTTCAACGGCGTCCGCAAGCACCAAAAAATCGAAGACCCGCGATTTTTGTACTGGGCTGACGTGCTCGGGCTCCTAGTTTGGGAAGAAATGCCCAGCGCCTACCGCTTCACTCCCAAAGCCGTACAACGGCTGACGCGGGAGTGGACGGAAGTCATCGACCGCGACGCCAGCCACCCCTGTATCGTAGTCTGGGTACCGTTCAACGAATCTTGGGGAGTTCCCAATTTAGTTGAAGCCGCAGCCCACCGCAACTACGTGCAAGCGCTGTATTTCTTGACAAAAACCCTAGATCCGACTCGCCCCGTCATCGGTAACGACGGCTGGGAAAGCATCGATACCGACATCCTGGCGATTCACGACTACGACAACAACCCGCAAACCCTAGCCAAGCGCTACGGGCCAGAAGTCCAGCTAGCCGATTTGTTCGATCGCGGGCGTCCCGGCGGGCGAGTCCTCACCCTCGACGGCCACCCGCACCAAGGACAGCCGATGATGCTGACAGAATTCGGCGGCATCGCCTGCGCCGGTCGCGAAAACCCCGATTTTTACAGGGTTTGGGGCTACGTGCGCGCGTCGGACACGATCGAACTGCAAAGGCGCTACACCGCGCTGTTGAAGGTGGTAAACCGAGTGGAAATGTTCAGCGGATTTTGTTATACCCAGTTGACCGATACTTTCCAAGAAGCTAACGGTTTGCTGTATGCCGATCGCACTCCCAAATTTCCCATAGACGTAATCGCGGCGGCAACTCTCGGCTGGGATATTCCCGAAGAAAGTTCACAGCCGCAAGCTATTACTCAGTGCTAATTGGAAATGGGGCATCGGCCAAACAGGGCATCGGTTATTAGTTATTAGTTATTAGTTATTAGTTATTAGTTAATTGCTAACAATTACCAATTTCTAAATTCCTAATAGCCGATGCCCAATACCCTGTTTGGCCGATGCCCATGCCCAATGCCCCATTACCCATTACCCATTACCCATTCGATTGATGTTTCAAAGTTTTTTCCTGGGCGGATTTGAATGTTCCACCCACAAATTGCGATCGGGAAAGCGTCTCGATGTCACAGCCGCCACAGGCCACGATAAATTTGCAGTCGCGGACTACCAACGCTTGCAGCAGCAAGGCATTTACACAGTCCGCGAAGGCCTCCGCTGGCACTTAATTGAACAGTCGCCCGGAAAATACGATTTTTCCAGTTCCCTGCCAATCATCCGCGCTGCCCGCGACATGAAAATGCAGGTAATTTGGGATTTGTTTCACTACGGCTGGCCAGACGATATTGATATTTTTAGTCCCGAATTCGTGTCCAGGTTTGCCCAGATGGTGCGCGCTTTTATGGAAGTGCTAACTGAGGAAACAGACCAAACACCTTTCGTGACACCTGTCAATGAAATTTCATTTATTGCTTGGGCAGGCGGCGATGTTGCCTACATCAATCCGTTTGCCAAAGGAAGAGGAGACGAGCTCAAAATCCAGTTAATCAAAGCTGCGATCGCAGCGATAGAATCAGTTTGGGAAGTCAATCCCCGCACCCGCATCGTTCAAATCGATCCGACAATTAACATTATTGCCGATCCTGACAAACCGGAGGATCGGGACGCGGCGGAAGGTTATCGTTTATCTCAATATCAAGCTTGGGATATGTTGGCGGGACGCTTTCGCCCGGAACTCGGCGGCAAGGAAAAATATCTCGATATTATTGGGGTGAATTATTACGATCGCAATCAGTGGATTCACAATGAAGAACCGATGAAATACACCGATCCGCTGTACCGCCCGTTTCGCGAAATGCTGCGAGAAGTGTTCGATCGCTACCGCCGCCCCTTATTCGTAGCAGAAACAGGTACTGAAGACGATTTGAGACCTGTCTGGTTTAATTATGTGTGCACTGAGGTCGCGGCGGCGATGAAAGCAGGAGTTCCAATAGACGGAATCTGCTTGTATCCGATTGTTAACCATCCGGGTTGGGATGACGACAGGCACTGTTACAATGGTTTGTGGGATTATTGCAATGAATCGGGCGATCGGGAAATTTATCAGCCTTTGGCGGATGAATTGCAGTTTCAAAGGCAGCAGATTGAACCGTTGCTCAAAATTGGATTGAGTGGTTGAAACCGCAAACCAAACAAGCAAAGACCGCGCAATTCAAAACTAGGGAATAACTTTAGGGTGCGCGCTGCGCACCCAGCCTGTCAAGGTGGTGAAGAAGACTCTCAAACCTTTGAAATCTGCTAGCGGGCGATCGTTAAATCTCCTTTTTTAACAGGTTATTACTAATAAACCAGGTTTATTGGCAATCGCCAACTTCTATAGTGCGTCTTAATGAATTGTGTAATTCTTTTAGGGGCAATCCCTCCGTGGTTGCCCCCGATGTTGAGGGTCAGCCCCCGTGCTGACCCCTACATTTTTTGTACAAATCATTTAGGCTCGCTATAGGATGTTGCAAATACTATGTGGTTAAAATTTACAGTTTCTCCCTGTTCTGCTTTAAATCAACCTAAGAAACGTACTTGTACTGCAGGTGGTTTTATCTGACCCGCATTCGGTTCCCCAACTTGAAATGTAACGAAGTCACCACGAAGAGGGGTGTACTGTTTGTCAATTAAATCGCTGGCATGAAAAAATAGTTTTTCTTTTGTGTCAAGTCGAACCAGAAACCCATAGCCTCCTTTAACCACCCAGTTATTTATCTGTCCAATGTTTTCTTGGCTACTATGAAAAATAGCTTCTAAAATTCGCTCTCCTTGGAAACTTATCCCAGAATCGTTGTCCCTCGCAAGGACACAGGCTGTATGTAATTGCCAGCTAAAGCGACGCTTGCCTAACTCTTCTATGGCTCTCTTTCGTAAATACGTAGGTTGTTTTTTCTTTGTCCAATTAAATAGTTTCTCATTTTCAAAAAGAGAATATGTATTGACTAAATTCCATGCTTGTCGCTCTATTGCCTTATTTGAAGAAAAAAGAAGTGGTTCGACAAGTTGCTCAGAACATAAATTAGGGTAAGAAGCAAGGGACTTTAATGCTTTGACCTTAATCTGTTCTGATGGGTCAGCCAGTGCTTGTTCTAAGACTACGGTCGCAATATCAGAAGGTAGATTAGCTAACATTTCGACTACAGCCAATCGAACCCCATGAGGTGAGGATGAGGACATAGCTCTCTGAAGCATCTCCAACTGGTGATAGCCAAGGGAAATAAGAGCTTTTATTAAAGCTGCTTTGACTCCCGGAGCAATTGCAAGGTCGTCAAATTCAACTAGAGGAAAAATCTTGAAAGCTAAGTTCAAATTTTTAGATAATATTTTATTAATTATTAAAGACTGTATGGCTGGATGAGAGGTACAAAGCGCTCGTAAAGCTACATCTTCTAATTCATTTTGATGTAGTAATGAAACTACCTTCATAATCCTAGCTGCAGGCAGTGATTCTTCTGGAAGAGGGTCTGTAGAAAATAAAATTTTAAGGATCTGTTCACGATCAGAATTTTCGGTGCGGCGTAGTAGTATTTGCACTCCTATTAACCTTACTAAGAAATCTAGGTCGCTAACAATCACTCCCGAAACTTCAGTATCAATTTCACCAATATTAATAGTTTCAATTCGGCTGATAGCGGCTCTACGTACTTCCGTATCTGGGTCTTTTAGTGCTATTTTTAGTACAGATACCGCCCCTTCCGAGCTAAGAACATTAATAGCAACAGCCAAAGGAATAGATCTAGATTCTCTAGGCGTATTACATTGTTGCTCCAGATAATTTAGTGCCTCTGCTGACTCCAAGTACCCCAAAGCCTTCGCTATATGATGCGCTAGGTTCGATTGTTGTGACTCTACTAGCTTAATTAGAAGTGGCGTAAATTCCACAAGCTGGTGTGCGCTGGTAAACTGGATAGCTACTAATTGTTGTGCAAATTCTCCTGATTCTAAAGCTTGCCGAACCTCCTCAGTAATGCCATTAGGAGCATATTGCACTAAAGCATTGCTAGCCACTGTTCGCGCCTCTTCTGGAAGTTTGGGAAGTACCTTAAACACCGCCTGAGTAGCTTCAATTTCATCAAGCGCTGCCATTACCTGTACAGCTATACCTATTTCAGCAATAGAATTTGCCATTAATCGGGAATTAGCTGCATTAAATAATTCTCGAAATAGTTGTTTAGAACGTTGAGAACGGGCTGAGTAGCATCGGGCTGCCAACTTCAAATCCTGCTGTGAAATAAATCGAGTAAGCGTGTCCGCAGAACTGAGTAAACCTGACAATATTTCAATACTACTGGGAGTTGCAGACAGGACTTGAGCTTCTACATTTTGGTCGAAATTTCTTTCGCAAGCGTCTTTCAAGCCTGACGCTGTAAAATAATCGAGTGCTGTTTCATGGAAAAACGCAACAAAGCCATCCCCGCGTCTCTCTAAAATACCGCTTTCGATTAGCCTTGTCAGCAAAAAAGTAGGTGATACCTCATGAGCAAACCTTTGAATTCTATTTTCAAATATACGCACTATTTTTTCTTCAGATAATATGGTTCCTGACTCATCACGAATTGTTTTAGCTAACTCAACCAGTGCCATACTTTTTATGAGCCTAGGTACCTGGTCTCCTTTGCGTTCTTCACGTTCAAATATCTGATTGAACAGTACGCTCATCATTTCTCCCATACTTCGAGGGATACGGATCTCTGGAGGAAGTTCACAGAGAAGCCTACTCATTAGAGGCGTTTTAAATAAAGCCAGAAGTCTTTTGTCGTTTTTAAGGTTCGAGAATAACTGACTGCCTTGTTCCTCTGTTTTAGCGTTTAAACGTAAAATTTGAGAAACGCCATAAGGAGTTAGAGATTTTAATTCATATACAGGCAGGGGAAGCTCATTATAATAAACTTCATGTCGTGTAGAAATGACAACTCGACACTTAGGAAAATTTATTAAAAATGCTTTTAGCTCCTGGATAACTTCCCGGTAATATTTGGGAGCGACTTCATTTAATCCATCAATTAAGATCCAGTATTGTCCATTAAATAAGCTTTTTTCGATTTCATCAGGCTGAACACCGGCTAACAATGTGGATAGGTTTTGTGATAACTTGTTTCCATACCCAATTATATCGGCAGGTAAGTAAATAGGTATTGGTTCTGGGGCAGCTTGCAAAGAAAGAATTTCTCTAGCTAGTAGTGCTGTAACGTGCTTAAAAGTACGCGACTTACCAGCCCCGCCCTCACCTGTTAATACCATTTTGTCTACTTGTTTTATAAGTACAGACACTTCCTCTGGTCCTGTAGGTAAAGGAACTGGAGAGAAAGACTCTGCTTGCATTAGTGAAATGGGTTGAACATCTATAGAGCTAGGTTGCCACCTTAAGTCAGCTTGCAAACATACATATCGGTCGTAATCTGGTTCTATAGACTGGGCTACAAACTCTAGATATGATCGGTAAGGCGATGTAGCCAGTTCAAGTACGGCACGATTGGGCGGATGATGTATTGCTAAGATTAGAAGGGCAATAGTTGTATTGAACTGTGCTGAGATTTGCTCTAAAGAGTAACTTGGAGTCTCGTGAGAAACTTCATTCCGAAACAAATATACTTTATAGGCTACTGCTGCAAGACAGTTTTGTTGTGACCAATAAACTGAACAATGTTTCTTATTAGTATAGTTTTCATCCCAGTGCATTTTCGGAAGCACTAAGCCATGTTCTAAAAGAAACCTCAGCTTCTGCCCTTCTAGTTGATTTAGCTGAGTTGCATCTCCTGCATACCGAAGGCGACCAATCGCTTTCAAAGAAGGTTCTATAGTAAGGGTGAGATGGCAGAGGGTTGCAATACGTCGCCCAATATCTCCAAAAGGGAGGTTTTCGTAATCTTCAATAGCTACAGCTATATCGTTAGCAAGTTGTTGGTTATTTGGTAGTGCAAGAAATCGCTCAAAGACACGACAAACTGCGGGTAAGTCTGCAAGTGTAATACCCAATGATGAGTTGTAAGGGTGGGACACGCAAGCGAGGTGTGTCGTTATGTAGCTACTTATAGACATAGTTCCCTACTAAGGTATTAGATTTTAGTAGCTATCGAGTTTTTACTGGAGGACGAGGGCCATAGGCGCGGAAGCCCATCAAGCTCCGTAGAGCGCAGCCTACCTATCCAATTGAATGAACTGAGCAACCAGAGCAGGCGTTGGTTTTTATCCAGTCACCCTCCCGAAGAAATCTTTCAAGTCCTTCTCATACCCTTCTAGATTATAACCTCTAAGGGTTTCATGAGGATTGTTACCCCCCCAAGCCAGGTCTATGACTACTGTATTCAAACCTTGGGTTATCCGAAAGCTGCTTTTTTAGGAAAGATCCAAACCATTATGGCATGAGTAATTTTTCATCTAAAATCTAAAATCTAAAATCTAAAATCGTATGACTTTAGATAGGGGCGGGTTTTCCACACAGAAAGTTATACTTTTACAATCTCTCAAGAAATTTATCAAAACAGATCGCCCGCCCCAACCAAAATGTACGTCCAAACATTGCTAAAACCAGACGGCCGCCCACTCACACTCTACAGCCGCTACCCAATCCCAGAAGGAATCGCGGCCGTAAGTCCCAGCAATGAACCGGTACAGGCAAACCCGCACTTTCGCTGGCATCCTTTGCGGGGGGAATGGGTAGCATACGCCAGCCACCGTCAGGGAAGAACTTTCATGCCGCCGCCGGAATACAACCCGCTGGCTGCTACAATTAATCCCAAATTCCCGACAGAATTGCCGCCGGGTGATTACGATGTAGCTGTTTTTGACAACCGCTTTCCCTCGCTGACTTTGCAGGCCAAAAACGCACCTGCAAGTATTGTGGAAACTCTTCCCGCTAAGGGCATTTGCGAAGTCGTTGTTTTCACT
Organism: Microcoleus sp. F10-B2; assembly: GCF_036704965.1. Classification (NCBI taxonomy): domain Bacteria; kingdom Bacillati; phylum Cyanobacteriota; class Cyanophyceae; order Oscillatoriales; family Microcoleaceae; genus Microcoleus; species Microcoleus sp. F10-B2. Next base: position 71,615 of record NZ_JAUBTB010000005.1, read on the forward strand.
CAAGATCCGGAGGCTTCCCTCGGCGCTTTGGAGTTAAGTCACTTAGAATTGTTGTTAGAAGTCTGGGCCGATCGCACTTCAGTGATTGGCAGCAATCCCGAAATTGAATACGTCTTGCCTTTTGAAAATCGCGGCGTCGAAGTAGGAGTAACTTTGCACCATCCCCACGGTCAAATTTACGCTTATCCGTTCGTGCCTCCGGTGCCGGCGCGGATGTTAGAATGTCAGTCGGTTTACTATCAAAAAAATAGTTCCGGTTTGCTGCAAGATTTGATTCAAAAAGAGATTGCTGACAAACAGCGAATTATTTATTTAGACGAAGAGGCGATCGCCTTTGTCCCCGCTTGTGCCCGCTACCCTTACGAAGTGTGGATTGCCCCGATCGCCCCCGCTGCTACATTTATCGATCTTACCGAAAAACAGCGTCGATCGCTCGCTAAAGCCTTAAAAACAGTCACCCTCAAATACGACGGTTTGTGGCACCGCCCGTTCCCTTATTTGATGGCTTGGTTTCAAGCGCCCACAGACGGGAAACCGCATCCAGAAGCGCATTTGCACGCCCAATTTTATCCGCCCTATCGATCGAGCGATCGGTTAAAATATCTAGCAGGAACCGAACTAGCTGCCGGAATGTTTGCCAACGACGCTTTACCCGAAGAAAAAGCTAAAGAATTGCAAGCAGTACCTATCGATTTTAGATTTTAGATTTTAGATTTTAGATTTTGTAGATTTTAGATTTAGGAAATGTTAACTAAAATCTGTGATTTTCTTCCTTCTTCCTTCTTCCTTCTTCGTGGGGTGTCCCGCCCGCCCTAAAAATATAATTTAGATGCAAGAAAGCAGATGATAAACTCATTAAACCCAGAAGTTGACTGCAAACTCGAATTCATCCGCAAAACTTTAACTGAAACAAAAGCTGTTGCCCTTCGCTTGCGCGGTACAGACTGGTTTGCCTGGGCCACAGCCGGCGGTTCCCATACAGTATTGCTAACCGCAGAAACCGGAGTTGCAGAAATATTAATTACCGCCGAAAACGCTTGGGTTCTCACCGATGAAATCGAAGCCCAGCGCTTGCAAGATGAAGAATTGCCAGCCAACTTTCAAATGCACATCTATCCTTGGGCAGATGTTTCACAGCGCGAAGCTTTTGTCAAAGAAATTACTGGTGGCGGTAACGTGATGAGCGATCGGCCAAATTCCCAAGAAATGCCAATAATCGCATCTTTACAATCCCGCAAACAGACAATGATGTCAAGCGAATTAGAGCGATACCGGCGAGTCGGACGTTTAGCCAGCGAAGCGATGACAGAGGTACTTTCCGCAGCAAAACCAACATGGACAGAATATCAGCTAGCGGGAGCCGGTGCAGAGGCATTGTGGGCCAGAGGTTTGCATCCAGCCCTGACATTAGTTGCTGGAGAAAGGCGTTTGCCGCTGTACCGCCACGCCACAGCAACGGGCGAACAAATCGGGCGACAAGCAATGTTAGTATTTTGCGCGAGGGGATGGGGTTTGTATGCAAATTTAACCAGATTTGTCAGTTTTGACTTTCTGGGGGAAAAGCATTCAGAGTTGCACCGACAAGTCAGAGAAATTGAAGCCGCCGCGCTGAATTCGTGCCGGCCGGGAGTATCGCTGAATGCGGTTTATGATACGCTGAAAACTGCCTACGAAGAGCACGGATATCCTCAAGCAATTCGGGAACACCATCAAGGCGGAACTACCGGATATTTGGCGCGGGAAATTGTGGCGAATCCGGCTACTTCAGATATTTTGGCAGAAAATACGGCTGTGGCTTGGAATCCGAGTTTGTCGGGAGCAAAAATTGAGGATACGTTTGTAATTCACAGCGATGGAACGTTGGAAAATTTGACATTCGATCCGAATTGGCCGAGTGTAGAAGTAGCGGGAAGATTGCGGCCTGTACCGCTGGAAATATGGGACGATCGACCATTGTCCATTTAACTTATCGCTCTATTTTCATCTCAGGCGCGATCGAGCCATCATGACCTGGAAAACGATACTTTCATTTATTGTCAGTGCCACACTCCTGACTCTACTGAGCGGTTGGCTGATGGTCGCAAATCTCCTGCCGATTCAAGCCGCGATCGACTACAGCGAGGCGGAGCGGAGTTTTGTGCAGATTTGGCTCCAGGTAGCGATCGTGATTGGCTTGCTTTTGCCGGGAGTTGCATTTTTGGTGTGGATACGTCACCCCAACCTGCGGACTATTTTTGGATTCTATTTGTTAGTTCTGGCAATTCAAATTGTCAGCGAGCAAATTTTCAGTCGCGTTTTTTCTTCTAGTCTATTAGTCATCATCGGCACCATTTACACCACATTTCGAGTTTGGCAACTGTGGCAAAGTCAACACTTTTTAAGGATCGGCGCTCCAAGCGGTAAGGTTGGCGATCGACTCGCACAGGGCTTACTGTGGATACTGCTGTTGTTTTGGTCAGCCAACTTAATCTTCCTTTTAGTAATTGGCTGGTTGAGGATTTTATACTCCATCTAGCACTAATGCAAAAAATCCAATTCCTCAAAATGTGGGAGCAACTGAATTAATCCGATACGGTCATCTCCTTTTGTCTGCGAGCAGCTAAGGCTAATTCAAAGCCTGCCTTGAGTTGGTCCGCTACGTCCGGGGCATGGGATGCTTCTCCTCCTTGCCTTGCTTTGAGTTGTAACGGTGTGGCGATCGCAATCCGTTCCTCTTCATAGTCCGTAAGAGCTTGAGCAACAGAAGCAGTATCCTGCAAGTTCAGCCCCTTGAGTTTTTTTGTTAAAGCAACAGCATCCTCAAAGGCCATAGTAGTCCCTAATCCTAAGGACGGTCGCATCGGGTGAGCGGCATCCCCTAATAAGGTGATTCTCTCTCTATCCCCCCATTGGGATACTGGTTCCCGATCGAACACGCCAGTTTCCACAATGGTGGTAGGGTCAGTTGCTCGAATAACCCTTTCAACAAAGGGAGTCCATCGGTCAAAAACTTGGAGAACCATAGCTAAAACATCGGTACTCTTCTCTGTAGTCGGATGGAGTGCTGTCCCTGTCCAAGCCAGTTCCTCGGGTCCTGCATCCATAATCCAAAAATTTTTCTGGTCTCCGACCACCAGTTGAAAACCAGCCCCTTCTGCAAAGGGTTCAGCGAGGGGGGTTAGGATTTGACGGGGCAAGATTCCTCGCCAAGTCATGGTTCCAGTGTACAGAGGCGCACCATCTCCCACGGTAAGACCGCGAACCGCAGAGTAATACCCGTCGGCACCAATTAACAGTCGTGCGCCAACATCGGGCTGATTCTCAAAGTGCAAACGTAAGGGAGGCTTGGACGGATCGGCGACCTTAGTGAAGTTGACAAACTTATGGTTGAGGTGAAGGGATACGGTAGGTGGGAGCGTGTTGTGCAGTGAGCTTTGTAGGTTATACCACGCTAGCCAAGTGAAGGGAGTACCCGCCAAGGGCGATTCATCAGAAAACAGAACCTCGCCATTGGGTCTCATCAGCAGTTGTCGCTGTGGGTTGACACCTAAGGCACGAACTTGGGTAGCGAGATCGGCATTGATGAGAGCCAATGCCTTATACCCGGCTTCTGCCAACCCTAGGGCAGCGCCGATGGGACGTAAAGCTCTAGCTCGTTCAAACACACCTACCGAAAAACCTAAATTGGCTAGCCCGTGGGCTGCACATAGTGCGCCCGGTCCTGCACCAATAATGGCGATATCGAAAGTTCGGGTTTCACTCATTTTTAAATACAGCTAAAAACAGCAGCGACAAAAGCGATCGCCTTGAACACTAGCGAAGCTAATCGCGCTTCGTGTGAGATGATGTAGGTTCTGCTTGATAATAATACACTCACGCACTAATTTATAAAAGAGACCTCTTGCAAAAGTAGGCGGGCGCGATCGCAACCTGTAACCAGCGTCCATAGCAACTATAGCTTCAACGATCGCCCGGGGTCAAATTGCTGTCAATGTAGTAGGATAGTGTTACCCTAAGCGATCGTAATAATCAAGGGAAACTAAAAGTTTTTAGGATTTTATCGAGTCGATATAGAAATCGCCACTGTCGGTTAGGATTAAGATTTAATCTGATAGCTGGACTCTCTAATTATCAACTCAATCAAGTTCAAAAGTTGATGTAGCTCAGCTTAAAAAATAGCAAACACGTCTATAATACAAGATGAGTTTCAAGAATGGCTTTACAGCTACAAGCCTGCGTAAACAGTTGAATTTGTACTGATTAACAATGCTCGCATCATGCCGCGATCGGCACTCGAACATAACAAATAAAGGAGGTATTTAAGCTGGATTTAGTATTAAACTCTCAATACAGGTCTGTCGGGATTTTCGGGATTGGGAATTAGACGCTGATTTTTGCAATCTACTAGCAAATCTAAAGTTTCTAACACAGTTTGACCGATTAGCACCAGATCGCCTAAAACCATTGCCGCCTCAATCGTCTCGCGCCCTTCTATTTCAATGATAACAGGTTCAGTCAATCCCACTGTTTCTTGTCTGCCATCAGCATATTTTGCTATTTCCTGACTCCGAATTCTTAAACCCAGGTGTTCGCAGACTTCTACAGGAATAGCTGTGCGTACTGCACCAGTATCTATGAGTGCTTCTGCTTCGTACACGCGCAACAGATTTGGATTGAGCACTCCTCGACTCACTAAGGCTTCATCAATGGCATTCGTTAGCTTGACTTTGACTCGGACTGCACCCATATTTTTGCTGGCTTGAGTTAGATCGCGATCGAGATTTATCATATCGCCTCTCTTTTCGTCTAGAAAGTTTACCTTTGATTCTAGCTTTAATTTATGGTAGTAAGGTGCGGTGTGCATCGCCCTACAAGTAGAGTCTGTGCGTAAGTCTTACAGCGGATCGCAGGTTTATGAAGTGCAGTAGGGACAAAAGCTTTCGCCGTGTCCCTACGGGGATTTATCACTCTTGTGGGGTGGGCATCCTGCCCGCCCTAAACATACAGGTTAAATGCACAACAGCTTACTCATCTTCAGCATAGATAAATCGATACAATTCACTGGGATCGGGCTCGGGGCTTTTCTCTGCAAAATCTACCGCATCATCAATTACTGCTTGAATCTTATTTTCGATCTCTTTTAATTCTTCAGCACTTGCCAAAGTTTGATCGATCAAATCACCAGCCAACTTCTTAATCGGATCGCGAGGGAACCAATATTCCTTCTCTTCCTTAGAACGCAATTCGTCGGGATCTGCCAAAGAATGCCCGCGAAAGCGATAAGTCAAAGCCTCGATCAAAGTCGGCCCTTCGCCGGCGCGCGCCCGCGCTATGGCTTCCTTCGCCACTTCCCGCACCGCCAAAACATCCATCCCGTCAACCTCGACGCCAGCCATGCCAAAAGCATGAGCTTTCTTGTAAATCATGGGGTCAGAAGTAGCTCGTTCGTGGGCCATCCCGATCGCCCATTTGTTGTTTTCCACAACATAAATAATCGGCAACTTCCACAAAGCCGCCATATTCAAACATTCAAAAAACTGCCCGTTATTTGCAGCACCATCGCCAAAAAAACAAGCAGTTACGCCATCGGAACTCTCATCCCCCAAAGCTTCGCGGCGGTACTTCGATTGAAAAGCCGCCCCCGTAGCTACAGGAATCCCCTCAGCCACAAAAGCATAACCTCCCAACAATCGGTGTTCGGCCGAAAACATGTGCATCGAACCGCCGCGGCCCTTCGAGCAACCAGTTTCCTTCCCGAACAACTCCGCCATTACCTCTCGCGCCGGGACGCCCGCGCTCAAAGCGTGAACGTGATCGCGGTAGGTGCTGCTGACGTAATCGGTGTCATCCCGGCGCATCGATCGAATGACGCCAGTAGAGACAGCTTCCTGACCGTTGTACAAGTGGACAAAACCAAACATTTTGCCCCGGTAGTACATCTCAGCACACTTGTCCTCAAAGTAGCGCCCCAAGACCATATCCTCGTAGAGCATCAAGCCCTCATCCCGAGAAAGGTTTACGCTTTGCGCGTCAAAAACTGGTAAAGTCCGTTCCTGAACCATAAATAATTAATACCCGACGATCGGCTTCCTAGACATCTAAATTTAAACCGAGATGGGACACAACCGCAGCAGAAAACGATCGCACCTTTTCTGTGCAGCAGTTCACCAATTGTTAAAATGAGTAGGGCAGGCGGGGCGGATTGGGCCGAGTCGGAGAACCAACTCTCATCTAAACCCGATGCCAACGAATGATATAATTCCATTACTCTCAAACCCGAAAATGCTCAAGAGTCAAACAACTCATTTAGCTGACGGGCAGTGGGGCAAGGCATTTTCCTCACTGTAAAACGCTGTAGGGGGAAAAAAATCAGAGTATCTCTACGGCAAGTCCAACATACCGTGAATTGGGCGGTTGGAAGCCAACACCAGAATTTTTGATTTGGTTTGCGGGAGTATCTCACTTAAGATAGGCTAATTCAGTTGCTAGCGCTTTGGGGAAGTGGACGAGTGTTAATTCCACTAGATTACTACCGGATTTTGGGTCTACCGATTCAAGCTACTGCCGAACAGTTGCAGCAGGCTCACCGCGATCGAACTTTACAGCTTCCGCGCAGGGAGTATTCCGAAGTTGCGATCGTCGCCCGCAAACAACTGCTCGATGAAGCCTGCGCCGTTCTGTCAGACTCAGAGGGGCGCAAAGCTTACGATGCCAGTTTTTTAGCCAAAACTTACGATCGAGAGTCGGAAGCCGCACTCGAAGCCAAGCACCAGAGGTCGAAAACCTCAGCAGGCACGGCCACCTTCCTGCAAGAGGCAGGAGAAACCGCTCCGCCAGAGTCCAAAACTTTAGAGGCTGCTCCCGATCCCCACACTCCAAGTATTGAAATCGATGACAACCAATTCGTAGGAGCCCTGCTCGTACTGCAAGAACTGGGGGAATACGAACTCGTACAGAAGCTGGGTCGCCCGTATCTTAACAATGGCAGCATCGCGATCGCCGAAGGTCGTTTCGGCGACCCCCAGCTCGTGCGGCCAGATATAGTTTTAACCGTCAGCCTTGCCTGTCTAGAACTCGGCCGCGAACAGTGGCAGCAAGGTCAGTACGAAAATGCCGCAAGATCGTTAGAAGCAGGTCAAGAATTGCTGCTGCTTGAGGGCCTATTTGCAAGCGTGAGGGGTGAAATGCAAGCCGACATATACAAACTCCGTCCGTACAACATTTTAGAGCTATTATCACTCCCCGAAGAAAAAGTCGCCGAGCGTCGCCGGGGACTGCAAATCCTGCGAGAAATGCTTCAAGAACGAGGCGGTATCGACGGTTCGGGAGACGATCGATCGGGTTTAGGAATAGAAGACTTCCTCCGGTTCGTGCAGCAAATGCGCAGACACCTAACCAGCAGCGAGCAGCAGGCGCTATTTGAAGCCGAAGCCGGCCGCCCCTCCGCAGTCGCCACTTACCTCTCGGTCTACACCCTGTTAGCCCAAGGATTTGCCGCCAGACAGCCATCGATGATCCGCCGCGCCAAGCTGATGCTGATGCAGCTCGGCCGCCGCCAAGACGTTCACCTGGAAAAAGCCGTGTGCTCCTTGCTGCTGGGCCAGACAGAAGAAGCCAGCAGAGCCCTCGAACTGAGTTCGGAAAAAGAACCCCTCGCGTTCATTCGCGAGCATTCCCAAGATTCTCCCGATTTGTTGCCCGGACTGTGCTTGTACGCCGAACACTGGCTGCAAGAGGAAGTGTTTCCCCACTTCCGCGACTTGGCCAACGAGTCAGTCTCCTTGAAAGATTACTTTGCCGACCAGAAAGTACAAGCTTACCTAGAAGCTTTGCCGCTTGACGCAGAAACCGCCAACGAATGGGTCGTCGTGCAGCCCCGCTCGGGCAAGCCCCAGGGGCGACTGCAACCCCTCGGCGATCGCCCGCCCGCACCCCCACAGCCACCCACAGCCAAGCAGGGAGCCAGTACCGTCACCTTGACCCCCGTACCGGCAGACGCCTCCACCGCCGCCTCCAGCCCGAAATCCCAGGCTGCGGCGACCGCGCCGAGCCTTGCTGCCGCCGTCTCTCTCCCAACAGCTACGGCGGGCGGGCCCTCAGACTCCACCTCCAAACGCAGACGCCAACATTCAGGGCGCAGCGGAGCAACCGGCAAGGCGCTAACAGGGGATTTGGTCGATCGGGCGCGCACCAAAGCAACAGAAATTACCGCCCAAGTCAAGTCCATGCCTCCAAATAGGCTGGCTTTGTTTCTAGTCGCAGGTGTCCTGAGCTTGTTACTCCTGTGGTTAATACTCAGTCTGTTGGCGAGCGCCCTGCAAGCCCTCTCGGGCCCATCCCTCCAAGGAGATCAAGCCCTCGTCGGTCTGGAAGCACCGCCCGTAGAAATCCCCGCTGTTTCCGTGCCCCCAGACCCTGGTGCCCCAGCCCCCGTGTCGGGAGCAATCACTGAGGAATCAGCCGAACAAATAGTTCAAAGCTGGCTGTCGGCGAAAGCAGCCGCTTTGGGCCCCAACCACAGTGTGGAAGAATTAAAGCAAGTTCTGACAGAACCGGCTTTGTCTCGCTGGCAATTAATGGCAGACGCTCAACAGCGAAACAACGCGCATCAGCGTTACGTACACAAGCTGCAAGTTAATGGAGTTAAGACGAATCCGACTAATCCCGATCGCGCCGAAGTAGAAGCCCAAGTAGCGGAAAAAGCCGAAGTTTTCGATCGCGATCAGCTAGTTTCTTCCCGCAACGAAAACCTGCGCGTGCGCTACGAATTGATCCGCCAAGATGGACAGTGGCGGATTATGGATTGGCAAGTGATCAAATAAGGCATTGGTAATTGGTAATTGGTAATTTGTAATTTCTGCTTGCTAGTTGCTAATTACCAATGTCTGATTATTAGTTAAAATTTTAATCCCAAAAGCGGGAGTTGTGAATTGCAGATTATTGTTGAAGGCTGGCGTTTTATTTATCATTCCTACTGCGTAGCCAATCAATTTCAACTACTGGAAATGCTCGCTCGCCCCCGAGAACAAATTGAGCTTTTCCACCGCGATATGCCCTACATAGACGCAGCTTGGGAGACGAAAATTAGTTTGTTCGACCGCCAAAATGAAACATTACTCCGCAGCATTAAGGGCCCTGCGGTAAATCAGTCAGCCGATGTTACCCTGCGAATTTACTGCCCTTGGGACTTCTCGGCCTCCAGCAGCGCTCAAACTTGGGTATTTGCAGCCACAGAATGGGGGATTGTTACCAGTTCAGTATTACAGGCGATGGGTGTTAAATCGATCGCCCAAACCCCCGTTAACTCAGAAACGAAAATTATTACACCTTCAGCCTGGTCAAAAGCCGGCTTAATTCGCAGCGGTGTTGAGGCCGATCGCATTGCCGTCGTACCTTTGGGAGTCGATCCTGAGATTTATTGTCCTCTCTCGGGCGATCGGCGTCAATCGCTGCGCCAAAGCTTGGGCTGGTCAAACTATTTTATATTTTTAAACATCGGAGGACAAACGGATCGCAAAGGCATTCGCCCTTTATTAAAAGCCTTCGCTGCGGTAGTTGACAAATATCCTCATGCCCGATTAGTTTTAAAAGGTTCAGAACTGCTTTATCCGTCAAGAGACGAGATTGCGGAAGCCTGCCGAGTTGTGCTCGACGATGCGGAAAGAGCGAGAGTTTTAGCGAGATTAATTTATACTGGTAGCCAGCTATCTTTTGCTCGAATAGCTGAGTTTTACCAGGCAGCAGATGCTTATGTTTCTCCGTATTTAGCAGAAGGTTTTAATCTGCCGGTGTTGGAAGCTGCAGCTTGCGGTTTGCCGGTTATTTGCACGGAGGGCGGCCCGACTGATGATTTTACGAGATCGGACTTTGCACAGCGGATCCAAAGTAAATTGACGGCTGTGGCGATCGGCGGAGAAACATTATTTATCTTAGCTCCTGAGTGGGAACATTTGAGTTATTTGATGCAGGGGGCGATCGAACAGGCCCGATGGGCTGCGAAAGCTAGAGTTGCGGGCCCGGGTTTTGTAGCTGAAAATTTTACTTGGAGACACGCAGTTGATCGATTGCTTGAGGTTATGGTGGGAGATCGAAATAGCGAGAGGATGGACAAATCTATTTTTGAGCCAATAATTTTGTAGTTGGCACGTTTCAATCCCAACATAGGCATTTAGCGGTTGTCCGGCTCTCCTTGACCCAAGTTTTAAATTAATTTTTAAATCGTTTTAATTGCTGATACAATAAGCTTGGGTTAGCGATATCAGACAAATTTCCTCTCACAAATTTATAGGAAATACAGACCTATGAAAGGATATCAGAGTGTTCTTATCCCAAGGGTATTGTCTTATATAGCAATCCTCGCATCATTATGTGAATTTCTTACTCCCTAGCAAGCTGCTTCGGGGAGGGTTGGGGTTGGGTAAAAAATTTACGAATCCTGCAAGGATTTCTATAAAGGCGTTTTTAACGCGGATTTAATATCATTTAAAAATTAAAGTCCTTACTGCAAAAAACAGCAAGGACTTCAATCATTCATTCCTGAGTTTTAAGAACTAAAGTCCTTACTACAAACCTTAAATACTTGCCATCACTTCGCCAGCGGCGGCCAAAGTTCGATCGACATCTTCCTCAGTATGAGCCAAAGAAGTAAATCCCGCCTCAAACTGCGAAGGAGCCAGATAAATACCGTGCTCCAACATTCCCCGGTGAAAGCGGCTGAACTTCGTCAAATCCGACTTCTTCGCATCCTCGTAATTGTGAATCGGGCCCGCCGCAAAAAACAAGCCAAACATCCCGCTAATTTGCCCGCCACAAGCTGCGTGTCCGGTTTCCTTAGCAATTTTTAGCAATCCGTCAGACAGTTTTTTGGTAATCTTATCCAACTGTTCGTAAGTGCCGGGTTTTTGCAGCAATTCCAAAGTCTTAATCCCAGCAGTCATAGCCAAAGGATTTCCCGAAAGCGTACCCGCTTGATACATCGGGCCTGCCGGAGCCACCATCCCCATAATATCCCGCCTTCCCCCGTAAGCTCCCACCGGCAAACCGCCACCGATAACTTTACCTAAAGTTGTCAAATCTGGGGTAACGCCGAATCTTTCCTGAGCTCCGCCGTAGGCGATGCGGAAACCGGTCATTACTTCATCAAAAACTAACAAAGCACCGTTATCTTTAGTAATTTCCCGTAAACCTTCGAGAAAACCAGCATCCGGGGTAATAAAACCCGCATTCCCCACCACTGGTTCGAGAATTACGCCTGCTATCTCGCCGGGATTTTCGGCAAATAAAGCTTTGACTGCTTCTAAGTCATTGTAGGGAGCGTTGAGGGTGTTGGCGGTAACTGATTTCGGCACGCCCGGGGAGTCGGGAAGGCCCAGAGTTGCCACGCCGGAACCGGCTTTTACCAAGAACATATCGGCGTGACCGTGATAGCAGCCTTCAAATTTAATCAGTTTATCGCGTCCGGTGAAGGCTCGCATCAGCCGCAAAACGGCCATACAGGCTTCGGTGCCGGAATTGACGAATCGCACCATTTCAATGCTGGGAACCGCATCGATGACCATTTCGGCGAGCACGTTTTCCAACACCGATGGTGCGCCGAAACTCGTACCTTTTTCTAAAGATTCGTGAAGGGCTTTGATGACTTCCGGGTGGGCGTGGCCGCAGATGGCCGGGCCCCAAGTGCCTACATAGTCAATGTATTGGTTTTCGTCAACATCCCAAATGTAGGCTCCTTTTACCCTGTCAAAGACGATGGGCTGTCCGCCTACGGATTTGAAGGCGCGGACCGGGGAACTGACGCCACCTGGCATCAACTTCTGGGCAGCGGCGAAAATTTCTTCTGATTTGGTGGTTTTCAAGGTTGTGGAAACCAATGTTTTCTCCTTAGTGAACGTCTGTTGTGGGTAGAATAATTTTATAGCCAGTTCAGCATAAAGGTTAGGTCTATTTAAGGAAACTATGTTATTGACGTACTCCCCCGTTTAAAAGACGGGGGATTCTCAAAGGATGTTACAAGGCGGGCGTCAGAGGGCGCGTTTCCACCGTTCTTCTTGTCTCTTCGATTCTTAACTAGACTGTTACCACTCCCCGTCAGACCATCTCCACAGACATTTTCTTTATTGTCCAGGAAGCGTCCCTCCCCAGACAATCCGCGATTACGGATCACTTGAGCTGCTGCTACATCTTTATGGGTAGTGTATCAACACTCAGGGAAATGATGAACTCGTTCTTTCAGTTCTTTTTTGTCGGTGTGGGTGTCACACTGCAGGCATAATTGCGAAGTGTAATCTTTATTGACTTTATCAAAGTACACACCACGTTTCCAACACACCCATTAGACCTCTCCAAGAACTCTCAAAATCTTTATCATATTGGTTTCTGACTGCGTTCCCCTCAAATGGCCGGCAGTCAGAAACCAACGGTTACATAAGGCTTTGACAGTGTTGCTATCAAAACACAACAGATTTTTGAAGTAAAATTCTCTCATATTTTTTAACGTATTTTCGGTTATTTAACTACTCAAAACGATGCTTCATATCCGCCATATTATGAATTTTTATTTATACTACCACAATTACGGATTCATAAGTTCATGAATTTAACCGAAATACAGCATACTCCAGGTTTATAAAGTACAGTAGCAGCAGCTTGTCAACCAGTTTTTGAAGTGCTTAGTATTGACTAAATAAGTAGGTAGGTACAAAAAAACAAAACTATGTAAAAATATCTAAACATGAAGGTGTATCTACCAAGGTAACTCAGATATGGGCGCTCGTTTAAAAATATTTTTGACTCCCTAACAGAATCAAACCCTATAAAAACTTAGAACTGAGGATGTACTACAGAAAGTCAAAGACAGAGCCTCGCTCCCTCAGGCTAAATGCACATGGCTGGTACGTTGAGAAAATAGCTGTTCATTTTAATTGGACTCCACAAACAGTGAGAGAGGTTTTACATAAATAGCCGCATGTAGGTATGGAAGGGATGCAGGGAATTACCATGTCTCAGCCGTGAAAACCGATGTGGAAAGAAGAAGACATAGAGTTTTTAACAGAATGCCTCAAAAATGAACCACGCACCTACAACGCCAGTCCAATTAGCTCAGAAATTAGAAAAAGAGCGTTATATTAAACGCGCGTCCAGACAGATTAAGACGAATACTAAAAAAAAGGGTTTATTTGGAAACGAGCGAGGAAGAGCCAAAAAGGAAAACAAGAAATTGTAGCACGCTAAGTCAAACTATTCAGACTTAAATATGCTGGAATGGGCTGCTGCTGCGGGAGATATCGACTTAAAATATTTAGATGAATCAAGATTTTGAGTTCCCAAGCGAACATAGTTACACTTATTACAAACGAGGAGAGGAACAACAGCTAGAACAAACCAATAGGCGTGGTCGTAGATTAAGTATTGTAGGACTTATTAAACATAAATAAAGCTTTGTTTACGGTTTAGTAATAGGGGGTGTCGAGTGAAAAGCCTATATCAGAATGATGGAGTTAGAAGTCCAGTCAGCCGCTCAGAGTAAACGAATCAGAGTAATAGTACAGGATAATGGCCCGATACATCAATGTCATGAAGTTCAACAATTATGGTCGAAGTGGGCAAGCCATGGTCTATATATCTTATTTCCCCCCAAATATTGTTCATCCATGAATCCGATAGAATTGGAAGGGAAACATATCAAAAAATACGAGCTAGCTGCGACATTTGTTTGAGGATAAATTAGAGTTAGCCTATGCCGTAATTAATGGGTATAAGCTAGAGTAAAAAAATGAAACTACCGTACAAAACGCATTCAATTGATTTCGGATCGCCGTACTTAATGTTTGGTTACATAATTATGTTTTTTCCCACCGACTTACTTACATGAAATATGCTGTATTTTAAGACTGTTGGCAGAAAACTCTTTCGAGCCATCACTGCAAAAACACAAACTCAAAGGTCAGTTAGCTGACTCTTGGCCTTGTTCTGTGGAGTATGACTGTCGGATTGTATTTAATTTTGTTGAAAATCCAGAGTCAGGAGAGGAGGAAATTCTCTTGCTTGAGATTGGCAGCCATGATGAGGTTTATTGAAAATGCTGGCTGATGCGATCGCCTCTTTCTATCTGCTTTTTTAATAGGGAGGAAAGGGCGATCGAGTTTTGTGTTTGTTGGAATTGACGAAAGGGCGATCGCACTTCAAAAAACTTTAAAGCAGGCGATCGGAGAAGGTTGTAGAAAAGTGAGGGTGAGAAAGTGCGATCGCTTTTAGGAGTGAAAGGGCGATCGTCACTAAATTTCATGTTTTCTACAAGTGTGTCAATAAGTTTATGTCACCAGGGTTTTGACTACAGAGCAATACCGCAACTTGAAAGCCTATTCAAGAGATGTACTAAGTCGTAACAACCAAACAGCGGTTGAGTTTCAAATGACCCAACATCGCCCCTAGCTCCTTCCTGCCAATAATTCGCCGTGGGAAGATGTCCATGTGGAGCCTGCATTGAAAAAGTAAGATCGTTATAGGTTTTTAAACCAAGAGTCATTCTACCAGCACTGTCCTTACAGTCAGGAGTGTACCATCCTATCCGTCGCTCAAAGCTCTTTTTTAAGTCATTCTTTTTCTGACCTTCCTGATAGGAGGAGTTGAATTTACATATAAACGATATTGCATCCTCTCCTATTTCTGACATAATTCGATTTTGTATACTAAATCCAAAGCGACCATTGCTATATTTAAGCCAAAGTCGATCGATAGTACAAAGATCAGGGCAAGGGAAGTACATCAAATGTAGGAAATCTAAACAGTCCGTCCTCGGGTCCATGTGCGTCCATTCTCCATCCCGGACTTTTTTCTCTGCTGTTAGATATCCTACGGCGAGCATCAGCCGTCCTGTTTCTTTGTCAGCTTCTTTCCATTTGCCCTCTGCTAGTAGGTCACGAAGGTGTGTGTAGTTATAGTGAATAGACACGCTGCTGTCAAGTGATATTACTTCAAGATTTGAATAATCTACTTGATTAGTGTAATTCTGGCTTGATGCTTTACTAGCTTGAGTCCTACTTGATGCCTTACTAGCTTGATTGCTGCTTGATGCTTGTGACACCACGAAGTAGACAACTACAGCCAGCACAATTAAAATAAAAATCCACATTGATACTTTCCTTGATTAGGTAATCAGGGGGATTGGCACTCAATCCCCTGATGGTTGTGTCTACTGGTAAAAATTAATCAAAATTGCTTTATCCGCCATAATTACCGCTACCATAGCCTGTTTCTTTGGCTATCTCTAGCATGGTCGATTGATTTGATTTTACTTTTTTTAGTTCCATTTCTACTCTCTCTCTTTCTGCCTGGTCTGCTATTCCGATTTGCTCTTAAAATTGAGCTATTATTGTCGAGTTTGGAAGATCAGAAACCTGTGAGGGGGATAAAATTCCTTGAGCCAAAGCCAAAGTAGCCATAATATTCCGAATTGTCTCGGCTAGGTTGTATGGTAAACTCACTTTTTTCAACTCTTATGCGTTGGGAATTTGTACAAATGAATGTTAGTCATCTGCTGGTACTTAAACATCGCCAAGACGATTAACAGTCAGGTAAAGACTGCAATTCATCGAACAAGGCATCCAAGTATTCACTAGAATCTGCCTGTTCCACTCCCCGTATACCAGGAGCTATTTCCTCGAAAAGATGCTCGTTGTCAATCTTAGTTTGAACGTACCATTGACCATTTTTTGTATAAAAGTGATCGTGGAGAATTTCAGGATTATTGGACTCAAGACCTCGTTTGTCATCAGAGTCTAAGATGTGTTTTTCTCCCCTCATGGTTGCACATTTATAATATCGACGGTTTTGTCTGTGATATTTTGGCCCATCCCAATCCCTATATGCCATGACAATTCTTCTAGTTACTACTTCTACTTGAAATGTGTAAACATAATTTATAGTAAAACTTCATCCTCAGCTTTACCAGTGACAAAAAGTGGTAAATAGTGATAAAAAGTAGCAACCTCTGAAAATTTGTGCTAAAATCTACCCAGAGTAAGGTGGACGCACGGGCAAAATGCCATAGATGCGCGATCGCAACCTCAACTCCGACACTACCTTTAAGAGGATTTAACCCATGACTGTGGATGAAGCTCTCGCCATTGTCGAAACAGTCCTAGAGGATGACGAACAGTTAAACGACGTGCAAGAGCTAATCTTCAAACAGTGCTGGGAAGGCAGGCAGTCTTATGAGGAAATTGCTAAATTTTCTAAATATGATGATGAATATATTAAAGCCGCTGGCTATAAACTCTGGAAGTTACTCTCAGACGCTTTTGACGAAAAAGTAAAAAAAAGTAATATTAAAGCAGTTATCAAACGATACTTGCGGCGACATCAAGTGATTTTACATCGAACTCAAGTTATAGGAGTTAATCTCAGCGGTGCTGACTTAAGCGGAGCTAAACTATCATTCGCAAACTTAAGTGAATCAGATTCATCAGCAGATTTACACGGTGCAATTCTATCTGATTATCATACAGTATCAGATGAAATTATCAAGGCTGAAGACGCAGATAACCAGGGAATTTTGTCGAGCATAAGACAACGGATTTATCAGTGGAATGATTTGCGCTTTCACAGCCAAGAACAAGTAAAAATAGCCGAAGCGCTCGATCGCACAAACACCCTCTTTTTCCCCAACTCCAAAGCCCGCCTCACAACACCCGCAGGTAGACAAAACCAAGAACCAGATTTCCTCATATTCCACCAAGGCAAATGGGGTATCCTGGAAATATCGCATCCCGATACAGAAAAAGATGAAACGCGCGATCGACTGTTTGCATCTCACGGTATCAGCATCATCCACTATTGCGATGCTAACAGATGCACAGAAGAACCCGATCGCATTGTCCAAGAGTTTTTAGACATATTGAGTCAGAGATAGGGCGAGTGGTTTTTTCATAAGGGCGATCGCATAGGGACCCAGAAACCGGGTTTTTTAAGATAATACTTCGTTGTATCCCGCAGATTCAGTAAAAAACCCGGTTTCTTTGCTTGGAGTGCCTAAGTGCATAAGGGCGATCGCACTCCGTAACAAAGTAGATTTTTCCTTGACAAATTACTCAATTTGTGATAGGCACGAGTGGTGGAAATTTTTAAGGGCGATCGGGATCTACTTCTGCAAAACGGGCGATCGCGATCGATCCTAACTCATTCCCCAGCAGCCTCAGCCGAGGCAGCGAATCTCTCCGCTACAGCTTTGCCAATTAGCGCCACCTGACTCAGAGGCAAGAACCTAATTTTATTGACAATATCTTGAATATCTAACGGATCTGAAACGGGCTTTCCATCCAAAAATCTCAGAAGTTCTTCCAGCGAATAACCAGCTCTCGCAGCGAGCTTAGCCAAGTTTTCAGTATCAGGAACCGTATCCCCCCTTTCCCAAAGCTGAACAGCGGTAGCGGAAACGCCCAAAAGCCTACCAAACGCTCGCTGACTCATTGTTCCGCGCGCTGTTTTGATAATTTCACTAAGTTTTTGTCTATTTTGGATGTTCACGACTCGAACGTTACTCAACCGTATCTACCAGTCTACTTACGAAGTGATACATCAACTATATTTCCCAGACGACTCAGCCGCCGCCGCGAGTCTATCCATCACGGCTCTACCAACCACGGCTAACTCACTAATTGGTATACATTGAATTTTTTTCAGCAGATCGTTAGTATCTACCGGTTCACGCATGGGTTTGCCTTCCAGATGAGCGAGCAGCTCTTCAAGTGTAAACCCGGCCCTCACAGCAATCTGAGCCAAATTTTCTGTATCTGGGATGCTCTGACCTTTTTCCCACAACTGAACCGCAGTCGCAGAGACGCCCAGAAGCTTGCCGAATGCCGGCTGACTCATCGAACCGCGAGCTAGTTTGACAATCTCGATCAATTTTTTCTTAGCTTCTGCGTTCACGGTATCAGCCACCAGATAACCACAATTCCCAGTTTACAAAACATCAACCATACTTCCCAGAAGCTACAGCAGCAGCAGCCAGTCGCTCCATACCAGCTCGAACAATCACTGCTAAGTCACTCAGTGGCATACATTGGATTTTTTTAAGGAGCTCGTTGGTATTGACAGGTTCCGGCATTGGTTTGCCTTCGAGATGAGCCATTAACTCTTCCATCGTAAAGCCCGCTCTTGCCGCAATCTGAGTCAAATTTTTCGTATCCGGGAGTACCTGGCCCTTTTCCCAATACTGAACCGCAGACCCAGAAACTCCCAATAGCCTACCAAAAGCGCTAAAACTCAGGTCGCCACGGGCTAGCTTCACAACTTCGCTCAGTTTCTTCCTAGCTTCTGTGTCCACAGTATTAGTCACCAGATCAACACAACTCCTAGTTTACTTATCTACCAAAAAATCTGTCTTTCTTGCTTGACAGCAAAAAGTTTACCAGTTAGAGTGTAAATACTTTTGAAATCATAATTGTATTTGTAGCCAATCAGGGGCAGTAAAAATGACTCGCAAGACACGCAATACACGTCAAAGCCTTACAGCCTCCGGTTGGCTAAAACCCCAGCGCTGGCAAATCTCCAAAAAAGAAGCCGCCGAAGCCCTGAGAATGCCCGTCAACCGCATCGTCAAAGTCTACCCCAAACAACATCAAGTAATAGTTGTTTACCTGAACAAGAAAGGACAAAAATGCAGTTCCTTTTTCAGCTACAGACTATTTGCCAGATGGGAACAAGAGGCGATCGCAGCAATTGCCCGTTGTAGAAACCAGCAAATCCTAGCACCCCTAGAAATTATCGTACAGTACGACCTGGAACATTTCAAGTATCCAGTGGCGATCGCCGATGCAATTTGGGAAGCCCTACTCAACCAGATCTCGCGCGTAACAAGGGAACAGAGGCTGAGCAAACAATGCGCCTAGCCCCCCATCACTCGATCAATTAGTAGAAGCAGCCAACTCAGCCAAACGTTCCTGCTGATCCTGAGAAATGCAAGTTTGAATAATCCCCTCAATATCCCCTTCCAAAACAGTATTGAGCGAGAAATTTTCCCCCAAACGGTGGTCGGTAGCCCGATTGTCCTTATAGTTGTAAGTGCGAATCTTCTCCGATCGCGAACCAGTACCAACCTGAGCCAAACGCCGCGACTTCACCTCATCCTGCTGTTCCCGCAACTTCATCTCATAGAGCTTAGCCCGCAAAATCTGCATCGCCCGCTCCTTATTCTGCAACTGACTGCGCTCCTCAGTACAGAAAATCCGAATTCCCGTCGGCTTGTGAAACAAATCCGCAGCAGTTTCCACCTTGTTCACGTTTTGACCGCCAGCGCCGCCCGATCGAGCTGTACTCATCTCAATATCCTTCGGATCGATGTGAATCTCCACATCGTCAACCTCCGGCATCACAGCCACCGTCGCCGTCGAAGTATGCACCCGGCCGCCAGCCTCAGTCACAGGCACTCGCTGCACCCGGTGTACCCCAGCCTCAAACTTCAGCTTGCTGTAAACGCTGTCGCCTGTAATTTCCAGAATCACTTCTTTAAACCCGCCCATTTCCGCCAGCGACTCGCTCACCAACTTCACTTGCCACCCTTGAGTTTGAGCGTAACGGGAATACAGCCGCAGCAAATCTCCCGCCCAAATACTGGCCTCATCTCCGCCAGTACCCGCCCGAATTTCCAGCATAATATTCTTGTCATCGTTCGGGTCGCGGGGGAGCAGCAAAACCTTCAAACGACTTTCCAAATTCTCCAGCTTCGCCTCAAGTTCCTGAACTTCCAGCGCAGCCATTTCTTGCATATCTCGATCGCCCGCGGCTTCCTTGAGAACCTGTCGCGCGCCCACCAAATCGTCCTGAGTGGTTTTCCACAGAGCAAAAGTATCGACCACTTCCTCCAAGGACGATCGAGCTTTTGCTACCCGTTGAAACTCTTGATTGTCCCTAGCCACATCCGGGTCAGCCATGCGGCGAGTCAACTCATTAAAAGTTTGCTCTACCGACTTCAATTTATCCAGCAAATAAGATTCAGCCATTGTCAGTTGTCCTTTGTCAATCGATTTTAGATTTTAGATTTTAGATTTTAGATTTGAAGAACAGTTGGGATATAATCTCGATCGAACTCTACTCGATCGGACTCAACTGCCAGCCGTAGCAATTCTTCAATCTCAACTCTCCAATCCGAGGGCGGATCGATTTTAGATTTTAGATTTTAGATTTTAGATTTTAGAACTCAAGAGCAGTTAGGATCGAATCTCGATCGAACTCAACTGCCTGCATAGCGAAGTCTTCAATCTAAAATCTAAAATCCGAGGGCGGTAAGTTGCCAGTAGAAAGAACTACTCTCAACAAACTGCGGACAAATGACAATCCGGCTACTTCTTCTTTTTGCCTTTACCAGCAGCTTTAGAAGCATCTGCTTTCGGATCTTCCATTTTCAGCGGCCCAGACGAAGCATCTGCCTTCGGCATGTCTACCTCGGTCATGCCGTATTTCCGCATAAAGCGTTCCACACGACCTTCAGTATCAATAATCTTCTGAGTGCCAGTATAAAAAGGATGATTTCCAGACCAGACATCAACTTGAAGCTTTGGTCTAGTGGAACCAACAGTCATTACCAGTTCTCCGTTGCAATAAACCTGAGATTCGGGATACCACTCAGGGTGAATGCCAGCTTTCGCCATTGTTTTTTACTCTCTAATCTTTGACTTTACAACCATTTTAGCTGCCGCGTGACTTGTACACCAACAACAGCAGG
The DNA here is from genome assembly GCF_036704965.1 of Microcoleus sp. F10-B2. NCBI lineage: Bacteria > Bacillati > Cyanobacteriota > Cyanophyceae > Oscillatoriales > Microcoleaceae > Microcoleus > Microcoleus sp. F10-B2. The sequence continues at coordinate 92,316 of NZ_JAUBTB010000005.1, forward strand.
AATTTTGCCTTATATCTGTTGGAACCAGGAATCAGGAATCGGAAATAAACTTCAAAAAAAGGCAGATAAAATCTGAATGATTCTTGCCTTTTCTTTCTTCCTTCTTCCTTCTTCCTTCTTCCGTCAATCGGTCAATCCGAACTTCCGTTACATCCGTTACATCCGTTAAAAAATCCGTTGCCGAACTTCCGTTACATCCGTTACATCCGTTAAAAAATCCGTTGCCGAACTTCTTTGGATTACCGCTTCGAGTATTGAGGAGCCTTGCGAGCTTTCCGCAAACCGTACTTTTTCCGTTCTTTTGCCCGCGGGTCGCGAGTCAAATAGCCCTCTGTCTTCAAAGGCTTGCGGTTGTCCGGGTCTAATTGACAAAGTGCTCTAGCGACACCCAAGCGAATCGAGTCAGCTTGGCCTGTCAACCCGCCGCCTTCAACTTTAACCAAAATATCGTACTCATTTTCCAGACCCAAAGTTTCCAGAGGAGCCTTAGCGAGGGCCAAATAAGTAGGGTTGAATTGCAGGTACAAATCCCCCTCTTTACCATTGACAGTCAGTATGCCAGTGCCGGGAACCAAGCGCACCCGCGCTACTGAACATTTGCGGCGACCGGTACCCCAGTACACAGCGCGGCCGGTATCTGTTGCTTGCATTAGTCATTTCCTCCCGGAATCGTGTGAACAATTAACTCTTCTGGTTTTTGAGCTTGGTGCGGGTGGTTTGGGCCAGCGTACACCTTCAGCTTAGTAAACAATTGTCTGCCTAGAGAAGTGTGAGGCAGCATTCCCCGAATAGCTTCTTCGACAATTCTTTCGGGCAAACGTGCTTGCAATTTGGCAAAAGTTTCTGTTTTCATGCCGCCCGGTCTTCCAGAGTGGCGGCGGTAGATTTTCTGGGTTCGTTTTTTGCCAGTCACAGCGATTTTTTCGGCATTGATGACAATTACGAAATCGCCGGTATCCATAGAAGGAGTGTAAGTCGGTTTGTGTTTTCCCCGGAGGTACATGGCAACTTCTGTTGCCAGACGGCCCAGCCGCTGGTCGGCTGCATCGACCACGTACCACTTGTGCTCTAGGGAGTCTTGAGTAGGGACGTAAGTTTTGTTCATTGTTTGTTGTTAGTTGTCTGTTAACTGTTAACTGTTGTTAGTTGTCGGTGGTCAGTTGTCAGTTTTTTATTGTTAGTTGTCCTTAGTTTTTTATTAGTAGTTACCTAATGACTAATGACTGCTGACTAATGACTAATTTTGGCTGAGTGTCGTACCAGACATTTGGAGAAAAGGGAAAGTCTTGATAGCCAACTCGCAGCAGGCACAAACCTTGAGGGGGGGCGGCATATTTTACCAGTTCTCGGCGTTCGTTGACCCAGATATCTGTAAAATTGTCGATCGGTCTTTCCCCGCGACCCACCTGCACCAGCAACCCCACCAGCAGCCGCATCATCCCGTATAGAAACCCGCTCGCCTGAACCTCAATATAGATAAGAGGCCCAGAACGGTGACACTCTGCCGCTTGCACGTCCACCCAGGAATGGGGGCGGGCAGATCCCGCTCGGTGGAAAGCAGCCAGGTGATGCCGCCCGATGAGCGGTGTCAATGCTGTCTGAATCAAAGATTCATCCACAGGGGCGTGGTAGCAGTGCCAAGCAAAAGGACGCACAAACAAATTAGGAGTCGGATCTGTATAAAGGGTGTAGCGATAGCGCCGCCAACTGGCTGAGAACCGAGCGTGCCAGGTAGGTTCCACCTTTGCCGAAGCTCGAATTAAAATATCTTTTGCCAGTCGAGAGTTGAGAACGCTTGCCCAGCGGTGAGCCGGAATTGGGCCGCGGGCATCAAAATGCGCTACTTGAGCAGCGGCGTGAACTCCCGCATCGGTTCTACCAGCAGCGTGCAGCGTTACCGGGCTTTCCAGAACAGTCGATATTGCTGTTTCAATTTCTTCTTGTACTGTACGCTGGTTCGGCTGTCGCTGCCAACCGTGAAAGTTAGTGCCGAGGTATTGGATCACCAGAGCAACGCGCTGTATCGATTGGGGATTTTCGATTGGGGATTTTCGATTGTCAGTCATAAATCACAAATCTCCAACCCAAAATTGAATTAAACCAGTTCAACGATCGCCATTTCGGAATTGTCTCCTTGACGGGGGACAGTTCGTACTACGCGGGTGTAGCCCCCGTTGCGCGAGCCGTACCGTTCTTGTGCCGCCTCAAACAAGGCGTGTACTAACTGTTTATCGTAGATATAGCCCATAGCTTGGCGGCGAGAGGCCAAGGAGCCATCTTTTGCCAGGGTAATCATCCGGTCCGCCTCTGAGCGCAGGGCTTTGGCGCGGGCTAGAGTGGTCGTGATTTTACCGTGGCGGATTAGTTCGGTGGTCAGCGAGCGCAGTAGGGCGCGGCGCTGGTCAGCCGGTTTGCTGAGTTGGGGAACGCGACAGCGGTGACGCATAGCAGTTGGTAATTGGTAATTGGTAATTGGGTGCCGGGATAGTCCGCGAGTTTTGAGCGGTGATTTCTTTAACTTAAAAACTCACCTACTTAAAATTCAGAACTTTTTTACCCGTTACCCGTTGATTAACTTTTAGCTGATTTTTCCTGTGGCAAGGTAATGCCCAAGCGTTTTTGTAAAGCTTCAATCACTTCTTCAGCAGACTTCTGCCCGAAATTTTTGATCTCGAGCAAGTCTTCTTGGGTATAATCCAATAAGTCTGCGACTGAGTTGATCTGAGCCCGCTTGAGACAGTTGTAAGCCCGGACAGACAACTGCAATTCTTCGATCGGAATTTGGCTAGTAGGATCGGCCTCACCTGGATACTCTGGTTTGAGAGAATCTTGGGTGATGTCTTTGAGAGGTGCAAATAAATCTACCAGGATGTGGGCAGATTGACTCAAAGCTTCTTGAGGAGTCACGCTGCCATCAGTCCAGATTTCCATAATCAGCCGGTCTTTCTCGACCGTGCCGCCTACCCTAGCATCTTCAACGCTGTAGTTGACTCTGCGAATCGGCATAAAGATGGCGTCTATTTGGAGGAAATCCAAAGCCGAGCCATCATCGCGACTGCGGTCTACTGCTCGGTATCCGATGCCTTTTTCAATTCTGAATTCCATTTCCAGAACTGAGCCCGGGGAGAGAGTTGCAATGTATTGAGATTTATCGATCAATTCCACTTCTGAGGGTAAATCGAATCGATCGGCCGTAACGGTGACAGGCCCCTCAATCCGCAACCTGCCGATTTGCGGCTGCTGAGAATGAGTTTTGAGGACGACCTCTTTCATGTTCAGGAGAATTTCTAGAACATCCTCACGTACCCCTTCGATCGTGGCAAATTCGTGATTGACGCCCGCGATTCGGACTGAAGTTACTGCCGTTCCTTCCAAATTTGACAGCAGAACTCGCCTGAGCGCATTCCCAACAGTTGTTCCCTGACCGCGATCGAGCGGTTCCAGGACAAATTTTCCGTACTGACTGCGGTCTTTGTCAGTGTTAGACTCTATACATTCAATTTGAAACTGCGCCACGGAGTGACCTCCCTTTTCCACTTTGGATTTTTGATTTTGGATTTTAGATTGCAGAGCATACCCCTGAACGGATTTCGGATTTTGGATGGACGGGGCAACAGTTAGAACCATTAGTTTTTGACTTTAAGCAGTTAGCCATTATCCAAAATCTAAAATCTAAAATCTCAAATCGTTTTAGACTCTACGCCGCTTGGGAGGGCGACAGCCGTTGTGAGGAATTGGGGTAACATCTCTAATCAGGGTGATTTCCAGTCCCGCCCCTTGCAGCGCCCGAATTGCAGTTTCTCGACCTGCTCCTGGCCCGCTCACCATTACTTCTATTTGGCGCATTCCTTGGTCGTTGGCTCTGCGGGCAGCACTTTCTGCTGCTGTTTGAGCTGCAAAGGGAGTGCCCTTCTTAGCTCCTTTAAAACCGCTGGAACCCGCTGATGCCCAGGATATTACTTCCCCGTTGAGGTCGGTAATAGTCACAATTGTGTTGTTAAAGGTAGACTGGATGTAGCCTACCCCATTGGGTACATTCCGTTTCTGCTTTTTTGCACCAGATTTCTTGCCTGTTTGTTGTCGCGCCATATTAGTCTCTTTAACGTTTCTCTCAACTAATGTCCCGAAGCGCTAGGAGCCAGCAGCCCCCAGCGTATTTTTCCCAAAAAGATGTTACTTCTTGGAAGGTGCCTTTTTCTTGCCCGCAACTGTTCGGCGGACGCCGCGACGGGTTCTGGCGTTGGTACGGGTTCGCTGGCCCCGCACCGGCAGACCCAAACGGTGACGCCGACCGCGATAAGTTCCGATGTCCATCAGGCGCTTGATGTTCATTGACTCCCAGCGCCGGAGGTCTCCTTCGATTTGGTAGGTAGTTTCTACATGAGTCCGCAGAGCTGTCACGTCGGCCTCTGTTAAATCCTTGACGCGAGTGTCAGGATTTACGCCTGTTGCAGCGATAATTTGTTGGGCTCTCGACAAGCCTATTCCGTAAATGTATGTCAGACCTATTTCGACGCGCTTATCGCGTGGAAGGTCTACCCCGGCAATCCGTGCCACACTTTTTGTCTCCCTAGTTTTCCTGTTTGGCTACAATGTTCAATTAGGATGCACCTGCGTGCATTGCCCAATCTTCCTTTTTTCTAACCTTGGCGCTGTTTGTGTTTCGGGTTAGTGCATATCACCATCACTCGACCGCGACGGCGGATGACGCGACATTTCTCACAAATTTTTTTGACAGATGCTCGAACTTTCATCTTTCTTCCTGCCTGGAGAACCCCGCTCTACCGGAGAGCAGGCACGCTGGGACTGCCCGTAGAGCGGTGGGAGGAGAGGCTGGGCAAGGTGTAGGCCTCTCCTCGATTAAATTGTATAAAGTGCGGGTTGTTTCATGAAGGAGCCCGCTTGCACCCACTCCCATTGCTGGGTAAAGTTCGCCTGCGCCAGAGTGTAGGCCCGCGATACTTTTACGGTGTAACAATGACTTAACCCGGTACACCGGTGGGTTGTTGAGGTCCTTCTCGGCAACACTACAAACGTAGCATTATAGCATAAATTTGAAGCTTTTTACCAAATTCTCTCTAAATTAAACTTAGAATTAGTTTTTAGAAAGTTTTATCTAAGCCTATTTTTTCCGAAGGCGATAAGTAATCCTGCCTTTGGTCAAGTCGTAGGGAGTCAATTCGACTTTGACGCGATCGCCAGGCAGAATTTTGATGTAGTTGCGGCGGATCTTGCCGGAAATGTGAGCTAAGACGTTAAACCCATTATCTAGGTCAACGCGAAACATCGCATTGGGCAGGGATTCCGTCACTGTCCCTTCCATTTCAATTAAATCTTGCTTAGACAATTTGGTATTTACCTCAACTCTACATTTGATTAACTAGGAGTGTCCGGGTTCGCCTTGACAACCTATTGATTGGTAGGTGTCAAACTAGCACCGGGGAAAGGGAGACTCGATCGACCTAAAGACTCAACCAACTGCTAACTTTAATGAGACTCAAATAAAGTTAGGGCAATTAGAATTGATTGACCTCAATCTGGGAACTAGCAACCCTCAGAAAACCAAATAGCACAAAAAGCTCCTAGTTAACACATCTTAGCAAAAGTTGTTGGGGGTGACAGGCTCGATTGAGAAGGCTCAAGAGTCTCCTGAGAGAGCCTTTTGAAGTTCTGCGGTAACTTCCTGCATCTGGCGATCGCCATCAACCGCAACTAACTGTTCGCGGTTTCTGTAAAACTCAATCAAAGGTTCAGTTTGCTCGCGGTAAACTTGCAAACGGCGGCGAATCGTCTGTTCGTTGTCATCCTCACGCCCCCGCGACAGCAGGCGAGCCACCAAAACATTGTCAGGTACGTCCAAATTGACAGCTTTGATCTGGCAGCCCTTTCCAGACGAACTTGCCCCACCGCCAACATCGGAGAGCAGTTTGTCAAAAAAAGCTGCCTGGGGGACTGTGCGGGGAAAGCCGTCGAGAATCCAGCCAGCACTGGCATCTGGCTGATTCATGCGTTCTTTCACGATATCCATCAATAACTCGTCAGGAACCAACTCTCCCCGATCCATGTAGGATTGTGCCTTTTGACCCAAGTCAGTTTTGGCAACTACGCAGGCGCGCAGGATATCACCTGTAGAAATGTGGGGTATTTTCCAGAGAGCGGCTAATATCTGAGCCTGAGTTCCCTTTCCCGCCCCTGGAGGTCCCATGAAAATAAATTGCATTGCGATTACTTCACCATTCCTTCATATCGCTGGGAGATGACGTAAGTTTGAATTTGCTTAGCAGTTTCGATCGCGACACCTACTAGAATCAGTAGGGAAGTTGCGCCAAAACCTCTAAAAGTTTGCACTCCGATCGCGCTTTCTACTGCAGTTGGTACAATTGCCACCAGACCGAGAAAAATTGCTCCCAAGAAAGTCAAACGGTTCAAAACCTTCTCCACATAATCGCTGGTTTTCTGACCCGGACGAATCCCAGGAATGCTGGCACCCATTTTCTTCAAGTTCTGAGACATATCTACGGGGTTGACAATCAACGAAGCGTAGAAATAGCTAAAGAACAGAATCAAAGTCAGATAGAATAGCGCGTAAGCCCAAGGCGTCGGCCCGTTCGGACTCAAAACATTAGCCACTTGAACCAAAAACGGGTTATTGAGAGATTGAGCGAGGAAAGAAGGTACGATCAGCACCGAAGATGCAAAAATAATCGGCATCACCCCGCCTTGATTCAACCGTAGCGGTAGATAGCTGCGACTCTCCCGATAAACTTTGCGGCCGACTTGGCGGCGGGCAGAAATAATCGGAATGCGGCGAGTACCTTCCTGAACAAACACAATCCCGACAATCGTCACCAAAAACACCAGCAGCAGAACGACTACGCGGCCGACTACTTGCGTGTCCCCACTTTGAGCCAATTCAAAAGTTTGTCCCAAAGAGCGCGGCAAAACCGACACAATGTTGATAAATATCAGCAGCGACGCTCCGTTTCCGATGCCGCGCTCCGTCACCAATTCCGACACCCACATAACAAACATCGACCCTGCCGTCAGGGCCAAAGCAGTTTGTGCTATGAATAAAGGCGCGGGAGCTTGAGCAAAAGGGCTGACCCAAATCGCAATGCCAACGCTTTGCAGAATTGCCCAGCCCAAAGAAACGTAGCGAGTAATTTGAGAAATCTTGCGCCGCCCTGCTTCCCCTTCATTTTTCTGCAAGTCTTCTAAACTTGGCAGAGCCGCAGTTAGAAGTTGCACAATAATTGAAGCATTAATGTAGGGCAAAATCCCCAGCGCGAAAATCCCCAAAGCTGACAACCCGCCTCCTGAGAACAAATCCAGAAAGCCAATTAAAGGGCTATTTTCGACGTTTTGGGCAAAGGCGACTCGATCGATACCGGGGACTGGCAAGTGGACACCCAGGCGTACTAAAATCAGCAAGCCAATAGTTACGAGGATGCGGCCTCGCAAACCAGCAGCTTGAGCCATCTGCATGAACGTCTCTTGTGCAGTTGGCGCTTTCTCTCTACTAACGTCCATAGTTACGATTTTGGATTTTAGATTTGGGATTTTCGACTAAATCATTTTCTGATAGCAAGCTTGAGGATTTGAGATTTGGACATACTCTCAAACCTCAAATCTTCACGCAACTAATTCGCAACTTCCGCCTGCCGCTTCAATTTTGGTGCGAGCACCTGCGGTAAAAGCCGAGGCGCGCACTTGCAAAGGTACATTCAGTTCGCCATCTCCTAAGATTTTCAGCGGCCCGTCGTCTGTGGTGACAATTTTTGCTTGGATCAAAGAGGTGAGAGTAACTTCTGTGTTTGCTGGCAGCGATGCTAATTTACTTACATTAATGGTAGTGTACTCTTTCCGGTTCACTAGAGGGAAGCTTTTTAACTTGGGGAGACGGCGGTAGAGAGGATTTTGACCTCCTTCAAAACCCGGTCTAGTGCCGCTACCGGCTCTAGATTTTTGACCGCGCATCCCTTTGCCGGAGCTCGCGCCTTGACCGGCAGAAATACCTCTGCCCAAGCGTCGGGGGCGCTTTTGGGAGCCTGCTTTGGGTCGGGCGTCTTGCAATCTCATAGTTTTAGTAATTGGTAGTTGGTAATTGGTATTTCGAGAGGGGGTACGCAGTAGTTTTGAGTGCGTGAGTTTTGAGTTGCGGATTTTTTTATTTTCCACGCAAGCACTTAACACTCAAAACTTACAGTTTCCCATTCTCGCGTGCCCTAACCGTAGAGGTTTTCTACTGGAATTCCGCGTTCTTGAGCAACTTCGGACAAGGTGCGGAGGGTGGAGAGGGCATTGACTGCGGCTCGGGCGTTGTTTAAGGGATTTCCGGAACCTAGCTGTTTGGCTAAGATGTTGCGGACTCCTGCTAGTTCGAGAACTGTTCGCACTGCTCCCCCTGCAATTACCCCGGTTCCCGGAGCTGCCGGCCGCATCATGACTTTAGCTCCGCCACCGTCACCGTTGATGGGGTGAGGGATGGAGTTAGATTTGGTGAGGGGGACTTCAATTAGGTGCTTTTTGCCGTCAGCGACGCCTTTTTTAACGGCACCGATTACGTCGCTAGCTTTGCCGACTCCTACTCCAACTTGACCGCGTTCGTTGCCGATAATGACTATGGCGCGGAAGCTGAGTTTTTTACCGCCTTTGACTACTTTAGTAACGCGCCGGATCTGAACGACCCGCTCTTGCCATTCGGATTCTTTTTCGCGCGTTTTGTTGCTGCTGCTTTTTTTCTTGGTGCGCTGTTCTTTTTGTTCTGCCATAGTTTTGTCCTGTGGGAATTAGTAATTGGTCAAAGGCGATCGGCAAGTGGTAATTGTTTGAGTAAAAAGTAAAAATAGAAGAAATCTGGATTTTGCCTTTTCACTTTCAACTTTTGACTTTTTACTTTTTAATTACTCATTACCCGCTACCCATTACCCCCTCTAGAAGTCTAACCCCGCTTCGCGAGCTGCTTCTGCGAGGGCTTTGACACGACCGTGATAGAGGTTGCCCCCCCGATCGAATACGACTTTGACTATGCCAGCGCTGGAACAGCGTTTGGCAATCAACTGACCGACTTGCACGCTCGCGGAGCAGTTGGCACCAGAACTGAGACTTGACTTCAATTCGGGATCGAGGGTTGACGCGGCGGCCAAAGTGTGCTGGGCGGTGTCGTCGATTACTTGAGCGTAGATGTGCTGCTCTGAACGAAATACCGCTAGTCTGGGACGTTCGGCGGTGCCGAACACCTTGCGCCGAACACGGCGGTGTCTGCGCTGGACTGATTCTTTGCGAGTAAGCTTCATTGTTACTTCTTACCTGTTTTGCCTGTTTTACCAGCTTTGCGCCGGACGACTTCGCCACTGTAGCGAATGCCTTTGCCTTTGTAGACTTCGGGCGGACGCACTGCGCGGATGCGGGCTGCTGTATTGCCTACGAGTTCTTTGTCAATGCCGGAGACAATGACGTTGGTGTTGCCTTCAACTGCCATTGTGATGCCTTCTGGAGGGGGCATTTCAACGGGTTTGCTGTAACCGACGTTTAAAATCAGGTTCCGTCCTTGAACCTGTGCCCGATAACCTGTGCCGATAATTTCGAGACGCCGCTGAAAACCTTGGGATACACCTTCGACCATGTTTGCGACTAGGGTGCGGCACAAGCCGTGCAGTTGTCTGGCGACGCGAGATTCGTCTCGGCGGGTAACGAGTAAAGTCTCGCCTTCAATTCCCATGAGGATTTCGGCTGGAATTACTCGGGAAAGTTCACCTTTAGGGCCTTTGACGGCTACTTTTTGACCGTCTAGGGTGATGGTGACTTTATTAGGAATGCTAATCGGACGCTTGCCAATTCGCGACATAGTTTTTTGTCCTTTGTTTTTAGTTATTAGTCCTTGATTATTAGTGTTTAGTTATTAGTCCTTAGTGATTGATTTTTGAGTCTGTTGCCAACGACCAGTGACTAATGACTAATGACTAATGACTACCAAACATAACAAAGCACTTCACCGCCCAAACCTTGGCGTCGGGCTTCTCGATCGGTCATAATGCCGCTGGAGGTGGAAATAATGGCAATGCCAATTCCGCCTAATACTCTGGGCAATTCTTTACGGTTCGAGTAAACGCGCAGTCCTGGTTTGCTGACTCGCTTCAGTGCCGTGATAATGGGCTTGCGAGTTTTACCTTTGTACTTTAGAGAAAGCACTAAATGTCGCTTGACCCCTTCTTCTGCTTCTTCAAATTCGCCGATGAAGCCTTCACTTTTGAGGACTTGGGCGATGCTGCGGGTCATTTTTGTAGCTGGAATTTGCGTTGTTTGGTGGCGCGCCATGCAAGAATTGCGAATGCGCGTCAACATATCTGCTATGGTATCGTTAGCTGCCATCTTTTGCTTCTTACTCTAGTGCTTAGTTGTCCCGGAACGGCATTCCCATTTCTTTAAGCAAGGCGCGTCCTTCTTCGTCGGTGTTTGCTGTGGTGATAATTGAAATGTCCATGCCTCGAATTTGATCGATGCGGTCATATTCTATTTCTGGAAAAATGAGCTGTTCTCTCAGACCCAAGCTGTAGTTGCCGCGCCCGTCGAAGCTTTTGGGGCTGATGCCGCGGAAGTCGCGGATTCGGGGGAGTGCGAGGTTGATCAGCCGATCGAGAAAATCGTACATCCGATCGGCGCGCAGCGTCACCATAACGCCGACGGGTACTCCTTTGCGGATTTTGAAGCCTGCGATCGCTTTTTTCGCCCGCGTCACCACTGGTTTTTGCCCGGTGATGATGCCAATTTCGTTGATCGACGACTCCAGTGCCTTAGCGTTTTGAGATGCTTCTCCCAAACCGCGGTTCACTGTGACTTTCACGAGTTTGGGAACCTGATGGATATTAGTATATTTAAACTGATCCATCAGTGTGGGAACGATTTTTCCTTGATAAAGAACCTTGAGTTTGTCCGGCATAGTTTTTGTGTTTCGTTAACTGTCCCTGGGCTTGGTCAGGGAATTTTGCGCTTGTCAGTCCCACCGCTGTTAGTTATTAGTTGAGCAGTCAGTTATCAGAAGACGGACTCATGACTGATGACGGGCTCACCAATGACTATTGATCGATGATTTCTCCGGTTTTTTTGAGCTGTCGCAGTTTCCGACCATCTTCGCTAAATGTATAGCAAACGCGGCTGGCTATTTTCTCTTTTTCGGAATAGTGCATGACATTTGAGCTGTGAATGGGAGCCTCAAACGTGACTATTTTCCCTGATTCTCCCTCTTGCTGGGGCTTGACGTGCTTGGTTCTGATATTTACACCTTTAACAATTACTTTGCTGACTTTAGGATATGTCTTTAAGATTTCTCCGACTTTTCCTTTCTCTTTGCCAGTAATTATTTGCACGGTGTCGCCTGCTTTGACGTGCATTCTGTAGCGCTGCGGTTCGCTAGTTGGTTTACCCTTTTTTCCGTACATTTTAAAGTACCTCCGGGGCTAAGGAAACGATTTTAGTAAAGTTTTTGTCGCGCAGTTCGCGGGCGACGGGGCCGAAGACGCGAGTGCCTTTGGGGTTGCCGTCTACGTTGATAATAACGGCGGCGTTATCGTCAAAACGAATGCTCATGCCGCTGTCGCGGCGCAGGCCTTTGCGGGTTCTGACAATGACAGCCCGAACGACATCTGATTTTTTGACGGCCATATTGGGGATGGCGTCTTTGACGACGGCAATGATGACATCGCCGACTCCGCCGTAGCGGCGGTTGCCGCCTCCCAATACGCGGATGCACATCAGTTTGCGGGCTCCGCTATTGTCGGCGACATTGAGGTATGTCTGGGGTTGAATCATGGTGGTTGTTGAGTGTTAACTATTGAGTGTTAACTGTTGACTGTTGACTTTTGACTGTTAGTTGATTGTTATTTTTCGATCGGGAGATCGCGATGTCACAATTAACTGTTAGCCGTTTTTTGTCCCAAAAATCTCAGCAACCGTCCAGCGTTTGGTTTTGCTCAGCGGGCGAGTTTCAGTGATGCGGACGCGATCGCCCGATTTGCACTGATTTTCTTCGTCGTGAGCTTTATACCGCTTGGTGCGGACTACGATTTTGCCGTATTTGGTGTGGGAGGAGCGGTTTTCGATTGCTACCACGACGGTTTTATCCATCTTGTCGCTGACTACTACGCCAACTCGTTCTTTAATTGCCATACCTACCTATTGTTGTTGTGCAATTGAGTTTTTTTAGCTAATGTGCGAGCCGAGGCTAGGCTGCTGCTCACTCTTGGCTGACTTCTGCGCTTGGAGCGGAATTTGCGGTCTCTTTAGATGCGGCTAATTTTTCAGCAGCTTCTGCATCAGCAGCGATTTGGCGCTCGCGTTCAACTGTCATCAATTGAGCGACTCGGTGTTTGGCGTGCTTGAAAAGGTGAGGCTTTTCCATGCGGCCGGTAGCTTGCTGCAGCCGCAATTCCATTAGTTGGCGCTTGACGGCTAAAATTTGCTCTGCTAGTGCTGCATCGCTTAATTCTCTAGCTTCTTTAATCTTGGGCAAAGACATAATTGTGTGCTTTCTCGTTAGCGATCGGTATGACAGAAGACAGAATTGTCTCGCTTGGCTAAAGGTCGAAGGAAAGAAAAGTTATGAATGCCAGATTTTAAATTGCTGTAGCCGTTTAAAATGCTGATTAATACAGACCTAATTCTACCTTCGCTCTTCGCTATGACTGGCCTTCTTCGCGAGTGATGAACTTGGTTTTAATTGGTAATTTGAAAGATGCCAAACGCATTGCTTCGCGGGCAGTTTCTTCATTTACGCCGCCAATTTCAAACATTACCCGGCCCGGTTTGACCACGGCAACCCAAAACTCTGGCGAGCCTTTACCAGAACCCATCCGGGTTTCTGCTGCGCGCTGGGTGACTGGTTTGTCGGGAAAAATGCGAATCCAAATTTTGCCACCCCGGCGGATATAACGGGTCATGGCGCGGCGTCCGGCTTCTATTTGGCGGGAAGTTATCCAGGCGGGTTCGACGGCTTGGAGCGCGAAGTCACCAAAGCTAACTGTGTTGCCGCGGGTGGATTGACCGCTCATTCGCCCGCGCTGTTGTTTGCGGAATTTTGTTCTTTTAGGGCTTAACATGGCGAAAGGGAGTTGGGTAATTGGTAATTGGTGATTGCTAATTGCTAATTGCTAATTGCTAATTGGTTTGGAACAACTCACACTTAACAAGTGACAACTAACAGTTAACAATTAGCTAGCCTTCGTTCGATCGATCTTCAAAGTTCTGGCGGCGGCGCTTTTGTTTGGTACGGGGCACTGCTGCATTTGGTGCAGCCTCCTGTTCCTGTCCGGGAATAATTTCACCTTTGAAAACCCAAACTTTAATGCCGAGAATACCGTAGATGGTTTGAGCGGTGCAGTAGGAGTAGTCGATGTCGGCCCGCAGCGTGTGCAAGGGGACTCTTCCTTCCCGCGTCCATTCGGTACGGGCAATTTCTGCACCGTTGAGGCGTCCGCTGACTTGAATTTTGATGCCTTGGATGCCGACTTTTTGGGCGCGGGTGATTGCTTGGCGGACGACTCGGCGGAAGGATACGCGCCGTTCTAGTTGCTGAGCGATGTATTCCGCGATCAGTGTGGCATCGGCGTCTACTCGCTGGACTTCGACGACGTTGATGCGGATTTGGCGGTTGCTACCGAGTTGCTGCTGCAAACCGACGCGCAAGGTTTCGATGCCTGCTCCGCCGCGGCCTACCACAACGCCCGGTCTGGCGGTGAACACTTCTAGGTCGATTTGATCGGCTTTCCGCTCAATTTTGACCGATGAAATGCCAGCATTGCTGAGGGTTTTACTAACGTACTTGCGAATTTTATAGTCTTCTTGCAAGAGTTCTGGATAGTTTTTGGGATCGGCAAACCAGCGAGAGCGGTGCTCTTGGGTAATGCCGAGGCGAAAACCAATTGGATGTATTTTTTGGCCCATAATAGTTGATGAGTTAATTGGTAATTGGTAATTGGTAATTGGTAATTGGTAATTGGTGATTACCCATTTTTTTCAACTTTAAGCTGTTTATTACCTATTACGTTTTTCCCTGGTTTAGTTTTCTAGGAGCGGAGCTACTACTACGGTAATGTGACAAGTTGGCTTGCGGATTTGGTAGGCGCGACCTTGAGCGCGGGGTCTAAAGCGTTTGAGGACTGGGCCTTGGTCTGCGTAAGCTTGAGAAACTACCAGCTTGGATTTATCCAATCCTGCGTTGTGTTCGGCGTTGGCTACTGCCGATCGCAAAACTTTGACAATTGGTTCGCAGGCGCGGTAGGGCATGAATTCGAGTAGAATCAGCGCTTCTTGGTAGCTTTTGCCGCGAATTTGGTCGAGGACTCGGCGCACTTTGAAGGGGGATGTCCGGATGTAACGGGCGATCGCCTTAATTTCGGATGTGGTATCTATAACCATTTCGATTTGGGTAATTGGTAATTGGTAATTGGGAAAAAGGTAATTGGTAATTGGGAAAAAGTTTGTCCGATTACCTATTACCTGTCACCTAATTCGGCTATCTTTTTGCCTTTTTATCACCACTTTTCGCGTGACCTCTAAAGGTGCGAGTGGGGGAAAATTCTCCGAGTTTGTGGCCTACCATTTGGTCTGTGAGGTAGACTGGTACGTGCTGTCTGCCGTTGTGAACGGCGATCGTGTGACCTACCATTTGAGGCAGGATTGTGGAAGAGCGCGACCAAGTTTTAATTACTTGTTTTTGGCCTGCGGCGTTGAGTTTTTCGATTTTTGTCATCAGAGCATCTGCGACAAAAGGCCCTTTTTTTAGCGATCGAGACATGATTTTGGTAATTAGTAATTAGCAGTTGGAATTGAATTGGGAAGAAAGTCGCAGGAATAAAAGAGCGCGGAAAACTTTTTTGTTGTTCCTTCTTCCTTCTTCCTTCTTCCTTCTTCCTTCTTCCTTAACTTTGTCTGCCGCCCTTGCCGCGCTTGGAAGCTTTGCGGCGGCGGCGGACGATTAAAGCGTCGCTGCGCTTGTTTTTGCGTCGAGTTTTTGCACCCAATGCTGGTTTACCCCAAGGAGTGACAGGCCCCGGACGTCCGATGGGAGCTCTGCCTTCGCCACCGCCGTGCGGGTGGTCTACCGGGTTCATGACGCTACCGCGAACGGTGGGTCTGCGACCTTTCCAGCGGGTGCGACCTGCTTTGCCGAGGCTGATGTTTCTGGCGTCTGTGTTGCCGACTTGACCGATGGTGGCGTAGCAGTCGGCGCGGACTTTGCGCTGTTCGCCGGATGGCAGTTTGAGGGTAACGTAGCTACCTTCTTTTGCCATTAGCTGAGCGCTGGAGCCGGCGGAGCGAACGATTTGTCCGCCTTTTCCAGGTACTAGCTCGACGTTGTGGATGCTGGTACCGAGGGGAATGTTCTTCAGGGGGAGGGCGTTACCGATCTCGATCGGCGCGTCTGGGCCTGAGACAATTACTGTACCGACGTTTAAGTTAAGCGGGTGCAGGATGTACCGTTTTTCGCCGTCTTTGTAGAACAGGAGGGCGATGCGGGCGTTGCGATTGGGGTCATATTCGATCGCCTTGACGGTAGCGGGAATGCTATGTTTGTCGCGGCGGAAGTCGATGTCTCTATAAAGCCGTTTGTGACCGCCTCCCCGGTGGCGACAGGTGATGACGCCTCGGTTGTTGCGGCCTTGTTTGGTGTGTTTATTGCTGGTTAGAGACTTTTCTGGCTCTGATTTGGTAATTTCAGCAAAGTCCGAGACGGTTTGTTCTCGGGTGCTGGAGGTATAAGGTCGGTAAGAACGGATGCCCATAATCGATCTATTTTAGATTTTGGATTTTGGATTTTGGATTTGACGTTTATCGATTTTAGATTTTAGGTTGAAGATTGGCGATCTTTGGTTAACTTACGAGTTTTCTGGTTCGAGAATTCCCACCAGTTAACCGGAATTTAAAATCTAAAATCTAAAATCTAAAATCCAAAATCGTCTAGACTTCTGGGAATAGGAGTTTGCGGATCGAGTCTCCGTCGGTCAGAGTTACGGTTGCTCGCTTGTAACAAGGTTTAAAGCCGACGAATTTGCCAACTCTACGCTTTTTACGCGGCGGGTTTTGGGTGTTGACGCCGATGACTTTGACCTTAAATAGTTCTTCGATTGCAGCTTTGATTTGAGGCTTGGTCGCTTTGGGGGCTACGTCGAATGTGAATTGATTTAATTCCATCATTCGGGTAGCTTTCTCGGTGAGAATCGGACGCTGGATCAAATCTGCGTAGTCGCGGGGGTCGATTTTACTCACCGTAAATCTCCTGAATTTTAGCTATGGCTGTAGATGTGACGATAATTTTGTCAGCCGCGAGAACGTCGTAAACATTCAGGGAAGTTGCCAAGATGACGTTTACTAATTCGATGTTGCGTCCTGATAAGTAGACGTTTGGTTGCGGTTCTGGCAAGATTAACAGAACTTTTGTATCGGGTTCGATGCCCCAGCGGGAGATCGCACTCAGCAATTCTTTGCTTTTGGGTCTCGGAAATTGCTCTGCAAATTCTTCAACCACAATGATGTCTTCGGTGCGACTTTGGAATGCTGTCCGCAAAGCGAGACGGCGTTCCTTTTTGTTCATTTTGACTTCAAAGTCTCTCGGTTTTGGCCCGAAGATGACACCGCCGCCCCGCCACAGCGGAGAACGGATCGAACCTGCTCTGGCTCGACCTGTGCCTTTTTGACGCCAGGGTTTGCGACCGCCGCCTCTGACTTCCGATCGAGTTTTGGTGCAAGCATTTCCTTGACGAGCGTTATTCAGTTGCCGCGTCAATGCTCTGTGAACGATGTGAGACGCATTTTCTTCTTTGGCTACGCGCAGTTCTAAAGTTGTTTCCCCAACTTCTTCGCCTTGCCAATTTCGGACTACACAGTTAACCATATCTTTTGTCCTTTGTCTGTTGTTAGTTGTCTGTTGTTAGTTGTCTGTTGTCTGTTGTCTGTCGTCTGTTGTCTGTTCTCAGGTCTTAGTTTTCAGGTCTTAGTTTTCAGCTTTTAGTTCTTAGTTATTGCTTGCTACTAACGGCCAACCACTATCTACTGACTGCTGACTACTGACTACTTACTACTGACTAACGTCCTACTTTTTTCTCAGGCACAACATTGACTAAGGCGCCAGCTTTGCCGGGAACTGCTCCCTTAATTAGCAGCAAATTCTGCTCTGCATCCACCCGGATAATTGTTAGTTTGCGGACGGTGACTTGAACGTTGCCCATACGTCCTGCCATTCTTTTCCCAGGATAAACGCGACCGGGAGTAGTTCCAGGTCCGATCGATCCAGGCTCGCGGTGGTTCTTGGAACCGTGAGACATCGGGCCTCGTTTAAAGTTGTGGCGCTTTTGGAATCCTGCAAAACCTTTACCGATGCTTGTACCGATGACATCTACTATTTGTCCCGGTGTAAAGGTATCTGCTTTTAGTTGTTGACCTAATTCAAATGAACTGGTATCTGGCAAGCGGTATTCCTGCAAGTGGCGCAATGGATTTGCCCCAGACTTGGCAAGGTGTCCCAATTCTGGCTTGTTGAGAGCCTTTGGTTTGACTTCGTTGTATCCAACTTGAACGGCACTGTAGCCGTCAGTTTGTTTCGTTTTAATTTGCGTTACTGTACAAGGCCCTGCTTGTATGACGGTGACAGGGATTGCTCTCCCTTGGTCGTCAAACACTTGAGTCATGCCTAGTTTAGTGCCAAGAATGCCTACAGACACGGATTTTTTTCCTTTTATGTACGCAAGAGGTTTCGGATTGCGATGTTTACGTCAATCCGCTTGCTCTTGTGCAGAAACATTTATTTCAGTGTTCCTGCAATTAACTGTTATCAACCAACAGCCTTCCTCGGTGTTTAAAATTGGAGTTTTAAATTTGGGAGCGAGCTTGTGGAAGTCTTGCAAGAGTTTAGACCTGCGGTTTTTTACCTGCTAAATCTCCGAGTTTTTTTTCGGTCTTGCTTGTTTGCGCCAGGACTTGAGCATTAATATACTCAGTATCCTTTACGGCGACGACAATTCACAATAGTACATGAAGTGTTTGCCGTTTGTCAAGGCCGCGATGAGAATTTTTCGCCTCAACTTTAGGATTTATAATATTTCCAGCTCGCAAGCAGCGATCGACCAAATTTTGATACAGCAGGAAACACAAATTTATGGGACTGATTACGACGGGATCTGATCTGATTCGGGATTTGGAAAAGTCGGGGTCGCTGGCCCTGTACGTTCCTTTAGAGGGAGGATTTGAGGGGCGCTACCTCCGCAGGCTGAGGGCTGCGGGCTACGGTGCGTACACAGTTACGGCGCGGGGTTTGGGTGATTTGGCGATGTATTTGACGGGGGTTCACGGCGTGCGGCCGCCGCATTTGGGCAAGAAAACTACTGGCAATGAATCGGCTGTGGGTTATACATACTACGTGCCGCCGATGTTGAAAACTCAATTAGATAATTTGCCGCCGAAAGCAAAAGGACTGGTGCTGTGGATTATTGAAGGGCAAATTTTGTCGAGTCAGGAGATTGAGTATTTGACTGTTTTGCCGACGTTAGAACCGCGAGTTAAAATAGCAGTTGAGATGGGGGGCGATCGAGCTTTTAGCTGGAAGCCGCTTAAAGATGCTTTAGTTGCAGCTTAAATTCGGGTCTTTGCGATCGCAAATCAACTAAAAAAACGCAGCGAGCAAATAACGCTCAACAGTTTCTGCTCGCTGGTTTTGATATTTTTGGAAAAAGACTTAATTAACAGGAAAAATCTTATGCTTCAGAACCGCGATTATACACTCATCATTGACAAAAGCGGCAGTATGTACACGAAAGACCAGATGGGCGGTAAAAGTCGGTGGGCGCTCATGCAAGAATCGACGATCGCATTAGCGAATAAATGCGAAGAACTCGATCCGGATGGCATAACAGTTTATTTGTTTTCCGGTCGCTTCAAGCGCTATGACAACGTAACATCGGCTAAAGTCGTGCAAATTTTCCAAGAAAACGAACCTTCGGGAACTACGAATTTAGCTGCTGTTCTGCAAGACGCTCTGAACAGTTATTTTCAGCGCAAAGCATCCGGTAAGACCAAGCAAAATGGGGAAACAATATTAGTGGTGACGGACGGAGAACCGGACGATCGCAAAGAAGTGATGAAAACGATTATAGAGGCTTCGCGGAAGCTCGATCGAGATGAAGAGTTGGCGATTTCTTTCATTCAAGTAGGGAATGCGCCGGAAGCTACTAAGTTTCTCAAGATATTGGATGACGAACTGCAAAGCGCCGGGGCTAAATTCGATATCGTTGATACTGTCACGATGGAGGATATTGAAGGAATGACCCTGACAGAGGTATTGCTGAATGCAATAACTGATTGAGGAGGCGGGCGAAGTTTCCGTGATTATATTGGGGCCAGTTAGCCCAGCAGCATTTTTTAGGGGGTTTAAGTTATGGAATCGATCGAGCGCCTGTTAGGTGAACTTAAGGCAGAGTATCAAGCATCTCAAAAAATTGCTGAGTTGAAAAGTCAGGCGTCGGTGCAAGCACAAGCGCCGTCAAATCCAACATTTAAAACATCAGATATAAATTTGTATGCTAGTCCTTTGGATAAGGATTTAGCTCAAATTAAGGCTGAGTACGAAGCGCAAAATAAAGCTCAGGAAGTGGCTTCAGTTGAACCGCTTAAGGCTGAGCACGAAGCACAAAATAAAGCTCAGGAAGTAGCTTCACTGGCACCACAGCAAGCAGAAAAAGTCGGGGCGCCACAGTTGGACGTACAAACGCACAGACAGAAAGTTAGGCAAGCTCAGGTTTGGCTGAAAAAGTTGGATAAAAATTCCGATGAGGGATATTGGTTCGATCAGTTTGCTTTTAAGTATTCTTCGAGGATAGATGCGGCGATCGACTATTTGCAAGCTGTGAATGAGTTTGATTGAGGGAACTACACGGTATTCACAATTTGTCAGGGTTTTTTGGTTAATTGCCATCTCTATTTGTTGTAAAGACACGGCAGTGCTGTGTCTTTGCAAGACGTACAATAAATATCCTTTGTATCGCGCGGGATTCAGGATACGGCACTGCCGTATCCCTACAAATTGCCAGCAAATAAATATCATTTATAGGAACACAGCACAGTTGTTTCCTGTGGCTGCGACAACTGCGGGGAGGATCGATCTTACACTAATTTTTGGTCACAGATGTAGGATTCAACAAAAACAAAGCCGCCTTTTTGGCTGTATCTTCAGATAGCTGAATTTGTTTTAACTCAACAATACCTTCACTGATAAAAGTATCTCTCAAAGCTGCTTTTTCTCCACTGTTAAAAGTCGTTTCGTAAAACACTTCTCTAATTCCAGCGGCAATGACTAATTTCAAACAATAGATGCAGGGTTCTAAAGTGACGTAAATACTAGCCCCAGCAGTAGATATACCGTGTTTAGCAGCTTTGGCGATCGCATTTGCTTCCGCGTGAACGGCCCTTGAGGGCAAAGTTTTGCTGGCGTCGCAACTACTCAAACCAGGATAGCAGAAGCCTTGAGTAGTACAGTGTGCCGAACCTGACGGCGAACCGTTGTAACCAGTTGCTAAAACTTGCCTGTTTTTAGCTATCACCGCGCCTACAGGAAAAGCCAGACAAGTCGATCGAGTAGCGGCCAATTTTGCTAACATTAAGAAGTATTCGTCCCAAGTCGGTCTTTCTTCTTCTAAATTCATCGTCTATCCTGGATGTATTGCTTGCTCGTTTTCAGACACTCGGCCGCCTTCTGCAATTCTATTCCCAAATAACCAATATGCTCGCCTTTGATAGCCGGGGAAGCAGCACAAATTTCTCGCACTAACTTGAGAGGGTTTTTTCCAGAATAACAGGTGACAACTTCGCCGCTGCCCGGGGTGGTTTGCGTGACTACTATCTGATTGTCGGCTACTTCAACTAAAAAATTGCCCGCTGCATCGAAAAAGTCTCGCTCTTCGCAGATTTTAGCATATTGGGTTTGAATTAGTCGATCGGCATTTTCAAAGGTATCGTCATACAAGTGAGCCGATTGACTCAGCGTTACCAACGGGCCCATCGTCAAATTATAATCGGAACGCCTCGCAATTTCATCGCGAATGTGCTGCTGCAAAGCCCGCAAACCCATTGCATTAGCCGGCCACGCCGCAAACATATCGTTACTGCGGAGAGTTGCAGTTAGGGATATTTCTTCGTCTACAACTCGCACCCAAATGTGATTTAAACAAGGACTGCCGCTGTGCTGGTGGTCGGAGGAACCGTCAGGTCTTCTGTTAATATTTCCGCCCGCATCCCACAAACTAATTACAGCACTTGCCGCGTCAATTTCCTTAATTAGTTTTGCAATAACTTCTTCAATTTGATCGCGTCCAAACCACGACCGCATCCGCTGTGCGTAGGTATATTTAATGCCTTCGTTATACGGGGCATCTTCCAGCATTTGCGGTTTGTACTGTTCGAGGAAATCACGGTCGATTGGTAAGTAATTCGGTTCTGGGAAATAGAACTCCGCAGGTTCATCTGTAATCACTGCCATTAAGTCGATTAATTCTTGCCACTGTCCGTCGTAACCAGTCGGCCGCAGCGTGCCGGTGGTCTTAATTCGGTGGATGATTTTTACCCAAGTTTCGGCGATAGTTTTGCCTTCGATTCTGTGTCCGTATTTCTCACCCGGGAGTACAGTCGGGACGATTTCGACTAAGGGAAAAGTTACGGATTCTCCCCAAGGTTCAACAGATTCTTTTTGAGCAAAAGACTTGACAATAGTCACTGTTTCTGCTATATTATTGGCTTCTTTCCATTCGATAGAATGACGCAATAGTTCTAACGCTTCTGGTTCTATTTCAATATCAATGTAGCCAAATATTGAAGATTTAATTAACCAGCAATCTCTACCAGTATCGCTTTTGCCGGCTTCAAAACCGTTGCGAAAAAAGTCGATCAAACACGCTGCCGCACCCGAATTGCGGTCTTCTTTCGTAGCGTTGAGAATTACTAAAAAGCGGACGTGGGGATTGCATAGCAAGTTTCTAATTAAGAAATTTATACCGCGAGTAGGAGAGTATAGCTGTCCGATCGCAGCATATTCTTGAGCTTGTAAATGTTTGCCGATCGCACTTTTTACTGTCCAGCCGCTGACAATGGCTGTTTGCCCCGTTCCGCAAATTAATTGATTTGGTTTGTATAGGGGTTTGTACTCAAATTTATTGATGAGATTTCTGGCTGTCATGGTTTACCGTTTTTTGCACCGCGTACTACTATATCAATACTGCGGAATCTTTGATAATTTTGTTTGAACAAATTCCTCAAGCCAACAATTCACTCACAGCTACGCTAAAACCTGCAAGCACACTTTGAGTGTTAACAACTTCATCCGCATTAAACAACCGCCAGCGTTGCCCTGCATTGACAAATATTAATCTAGCTTCAGGAAACAGCAACCAAACTTCTAAACATCCCGATTCCAAATATTCTTGAGCTTTGGCAAATAACTCTTCGCCGCTATCTTCCGGGGAAGCAACTTCCGCTATCAAAGGAAAACTTTGGGAAAAGGCTGTAAAATTGCCTGATTGTGGCAGCAGTTCAGGAGTAATGTAAGCAACATCGGGACGGCGACCCTGTTTGCTAGTGCGGCAAAGGACTTCTGTAAGAACTTCTCCTCCCTGTCCGCTGGAATGTTTGTAATTTCTCCAGGATGTAGATAATTTAGCTTGAGCGAGACCGTGCTTGAATGTCATTCCTGTTTTCTCAACTAAGTTGCCGTCAACCCATTCCATTCTATCAGGAGGCTTGACTAAAAACTTTTCGAGAGATATGACTTTTTTAGGCTCAGATTGTGGCGGAATTTCTGCTACATTTTCTAATTTTTGCGGTAGTTCTGGGTCTGAGTTTTGGTCGTCACTGTTTGGTATAATTATAGTAGCTGTCATGCTATAAACATCTCTTTAACGATTATAATTGTACAAATGATCGCTCTCGATCGCATCTTTACGATCTTATGGAAGTTGGTAGATTTTGTCTGTTCAACTTAGCCCAATAATTTATATATCATAGCAATTCAGAAAGGTGACTTTCATGATTCTCTCAAACCGTTTTTCTGAAGCCCTCACCTATGCTGCCGAATTGCACGCTACCCAAGTTCGCAAAGGTTCCGGGGTTCCCTACATTGCCCATTTGTTGGGCACTGCTAGTATAGCTTTAGAATATGGGGCAAATGAAGATGAGGCGATCGCAGCTTTGCTTCACGATGCGATCGAAGATCGAGGCGGCCCCACCACCCGCGAAGCCATCCGCCGCCGCTTTGGCGATACCGTCACAGCGATTGTAGACGGCTGTACCGACAGTGACGTGACGCCGAAACCGCCTTGGCGACAGCGAAAACAAGCTTATATCGATCGCATTTCTACAGCTTCTGGCTCAGTGAGATTAGTCTCGGCTGCTGATAAACTTTATAATGTTCGATCGATCCTGAAAGATTACCGTCAATTAGGAGATACTGTTTGGGAACGCTTCAAAGGTGGCAAAGATGGTTCTCTCTGGTATTATCGTTCTTTAGTAGAAGCATTCCGCAAAGCAGAGTTAACGCCTATAATTGAAGAATTATACCGCACAGTTTTAGAATTGGAACAGTTTTCTGAAAGCTGAAGACTGAAGGTAAAAAGCACTAATTATCAATTACCAATTACAGTCAAAAAATGGCAAATGTTCGCTTAGAAAATATTACCAGACGCTACCAAAACGTCACCGCGATCGAAAATATCAGCTTCAAAATCCCGGACGGGGAATTTTGGGTATTAGTCGGGCCATCCGGCTGCGGGAAATCCACAATTATGCGGACAATTGCAGGTTTAGAAACCGCAACTTCCGGCAATCTTTACATCGGAGATAATTTAGTTAACAACATTCCGGCGAGACAGCGGGATGTAGCAATGGTGTTTCAAAATTATGCACTTTATCCGCACATGACTGTCGCAGAAAACTTGGCATTTGGATTGCGGATGCGGAATGTTGACCCGACTAAAATTCAAGAACGAGTTGAAACAGTGGCCCGATCGCTCTCGATCGACCACCTCCTCAAGCGCAAGCCCAAACAGCTATCAGGCGGACAGCAGCAGCGGGTAGCACTGGGAAGGGCGATCGCCCGCGAACCGAAAGTATTTCTTTTAGATGAACCGCTTTCTAACCTCGATGCTCAACTGCGAGACGACACTAGAGCCGAACTCAAACAACTGCATCAACGGCTGGGAATTACCACAATTTACGTCACTCACGACCAAGTGGAAGCGATGACTTTAGCTGATAAGATTGTAGTCTTAAATGGGGGAAAAATTCAACAAATTGGAGACCCGCAAAGCATTTACGCCAAACCAGCTAACCGCATGGTTGCCACATTTTTAGGCAATCCCGCCATGAACATTTTGCCTGTAATATATACTAACGAATCCTTTCAAGTAGGAAATCAAGCTTTAGCCTGTCCGCCCTCGATTCAGAAAAAATTGCAGGCGAGAGAAGGACAAGGATTTGATTTGGGCATTCGTCCAGAAAATATAGAAATCTTTACGCCGCAAACAGCAGAAGATGATGATTTGAAAACCGATGTTTGGGCTTTAGAAAAAGTTCCTCTTGATGTAGAGGTAAAAGTAGTGGAACCTCTGGGGCGAGAAACTTTAATCCGGGCTAGTTTGCCGTTGTTGAGTGCTGAAACAACTGTACAGTTACAAATACCTGCGAGTGTTCGCTTGCGATCGGGCGATCGGCTGAAGGTACAGCTTGATTTCAATCGATTATTTATCTTTGACCCCTCCACCGGTGAGGCGCTGTATCCTTAACTGGATTGAACCTAAAATTTTCAAATCTCAAAATCTCAAATCATTAATAGATAGGATTTATGCACGCTGAGCTCAGAAACCCGGTTTCTTCCTGTATTTCTCGTTTTTCGTCCCAAATTTTTCGTAGAAACCGGGTTTCTCGCCCCCATGGGTAAGTCCTGATAGACTGACCCTTCCAGTGAGCAGGTCTCGATTCCTAGTTACAAAACTTTACACTTGACATTTATAAAGTTACAAAGTAATGATACCATTAGTATTTACAGAACAAAAAAGCATCCCCCCAAAAGCCGATCTTTTCTGACTGAGGGCGATCGCGATCGACAACTTCGCATTTTCCCGCTCTTAGCGGCAAGCCCGCAGCCTTGGGAGCAACTGGCGAACAATACTCCGAAAAACGTTCTAGCGGCATTTTTAGATGAATTCCGACAACCTGCCTCAAATGCTGCAAACAGGATTTCACCTGACTTTAGGTGCAACTTCCTTTTTTATTGAGACATTGCAAGATCCCCTGAAGCGAGAAGAAAATCTTGACAAACTGAAGTCTGATTTGGGCCAGCTTGCAGATGAGCTGCTGGAAAAAGGAGAAATGACCGATCGAGAAGCCCGGAATTTTGTAGAGACTATTTTCTCTCAACCGAGCGAGCGGGAGAATGCAGAGAGCGAATCTGTCTCGCCCAAACAATCGGATGCAGCGACTGATGCTCCTCCCGAGTCGGTTGTACAACCTGACGTAAAGCTAGAGATTCAAGAATTAACTGCACACATGGCAGCGCTCAGGGCCGAGTTGGAAAATTTGCGTGTCAAAAATTCCCAGCATTAAAGAATCAAGAGTCTTTAATACAGCCGGAGTTTACTTGCAAAGTGATTTGCAAACTTATTTAAAAGAACCAACCTTTAGTCATTGTCCCAGTTTTCAGAACCAATCAGGTCGGCGATGCGATCGCGCAGCAAGAAGTCGCATTTTTCTAACTCGCACTCCACGCAAGCCCATTCCCGGGGAGGGATGAATTGGCACAGCGTGTAGATAGGCTGTTGCCGGCTCAACACGCCCTCGTGCACGAGGTGGCGGGCTTCATCCTGGATCACATCTAAAGAGTATTGGATTTTGATAGTGGACTGAATCATAATGCGCCCTCAAGGTTTTAGTAAAAAAAAAATTATGGCCCTGCTAATAATATAATCCAAAATTCCGGATATGTAAGTTAAATTTTGTCAGTATACTGGTATACAATTTATAGCTGTCAATTTAAAAAACTTATAGGAATGATTAGTAAGTGATTCGATTTGTGTTGGGATTTTGACCGCAACTTTTCCGGGCTAGCAGGCCCATCTACTACAAAGCTCAATTCAAAATTTACGAACCCGCGCCCGATTCCCGGTTTCTGAATGCTTCGCCGCCAAAGGCAAAATTATTTCTTGCGAGAAACCGGGTTGATGAATTTAAGTCCTGACGCAGCAGCAAAAGAAAGATTTAGGAGTCCGGCAATTCAAGCATTGCCCGTGGCGTCAATTCCAAAGAGCACTTCTATAACCAGAGATTGCGCTACCGGCATCTGCCCGAAACAAAATATATAAGGAATACTCGGAGGCAAGTGCGGCAAAAATTGCTCTAAAACGTAGGGACTTCCGTAAATTAGAACAGCTTGCAGTTCTCCAGTTTTTAATAATTTCTTAAACAAATCTTGAGCTGCTTGGGTCAAACCAGCACTGCCCCGGAAGCAATTGCCGCGAATGAAAATTTGCAGCAGTGTCGGAGAAAAATGCTCTGCACCTGTATTATCCGCGAGCGCACCTGTGCGATCGTCAATCAGTTGCAATTTGTAACCAAACTTTTCGGGCAGGGCGATTGCCGGAGTGTGGTTTCCCAAAAACTCGCACCCCAAAACATCATCTACAACAATCAAATTCCGCAAAAGCTGGTTTTCTGGGGGCTTTGGAACCTGCAAAGGTAGATTTCCGCCAAATTTCAAAGAATCTCGCAAAATATCGGCAGCAGTTGCCCTTGCGTCAGGAGTTGCCAGCAAACTTAAGTCGATAGACGACTTGATGGATTGTAAATTCTTGCTTTCCCCCTTCTGGGTTTGGGGGGGGTCAGAAATCGACAAACCCACCTTTATTTTCGCTTCCCAAATTCGCTTGACAGATTCCTTGATTTGTGCTATAGGGAGTCGCCCTTGAGTGACAGCTTCGCAGACAGCCCGAATCGCCCCTTCCGGGTCAAGGGGCATCAGCAAAACATCAGCACCAGCCTCAGCAGCCAAAACAGCAGCTTCATTAGCGCCGTACTTATTGGCGATCGCACCCATCACCAAAGCATCCGTCACGATCAAACCTTCAAATCCCAACTCTTCTCGCAGCTTCCCGATCAAAATTTTGCGAGAAAGAGTAGCAGGAAACTCGGCATCCCAAGCCGGAATCAGCAAGTGAGCACTCATCACAGCATCGACCCCAGCAGCCATCCCCTCGACAAAAGGAGGCAACTCAACCTCAGCCAATCTCGCTGGCGAATGCGGCAAAACCGGCAATTCCAAGTGAGAATCAACCGCCGTGTCCCCGTGACCGGGAAAATGCTTAGCTGTAGTCAAAACCGGGTGTTGGCCTGCGCCGCGAATAAAAGCAGCGGCTAATTTGCCGACAATTTCCGGTGTCTCGCCAAAAGCGCGGACGTTAATTACCGGATTGTCGGGATTGTTGTTAACATCAACCACTGGTGCGAGAATCCAATTTAGACCGATCGCCCTAGCTTCGATCGCAGTGACAGCGCCCATTTGTTCGGCATATCGATCGGCTTTACCTGCATCGTGCAGCGCCACTTCAGCAATCGCCATCGGCGGCCCGAACCAAGTCGCCCCCGCGAACCGCTGGCCTACACCTTCCTCGATATCAGCCGCCAGCAGCAGCGGAAACTTCGCCCAAGACTGCAATTGGTGCGATCGAACTGCCAACTCCGCAGCACTTCCCCCGACCAAAATCACCCCGCCGACGCCCAAATTTTCCAGATAATAGCGGAGTTTGCTGGCAGTTGGTTCCCATTCGGGATAGCAAATTTGGTGGTCGAACAAGCAGCCGGAAGCGCGCACCACGAACATCTGGGCCACCAGTTCTGGTAAGGAAAGATTGTCAATCATTCGATTTTAGATTTTAGATTTTAGATTTTAGATTTGGGCATCGGGCATCGGGCATCGGGCATCGGGCAAACAGGGCATCGGGCATCGGGCATTGGACCTTGGGAATTTTCCCTATCTCCTTCTCTTCCCCTCTTCCTTCTTTCCTCTTCCTTCTTCCTTCTCGCTTCAATCGGGACTTTCATCCTCAGCGAATTCTTCCTCGGGATCTAGAATGCCCGGTTTGCGATCGGCCGAAAGCTGATTCAGCAGTATCAACATTTTATCGCCGCGTTCCAAAGAACGGTCTTCGAGAAAAATCACTTCCGGCGTCCGGCGCAGTTGCAATCGTTGGCCCAACTGACTGCGGACGTAGCTAGTTGCAGATTGCAAACCCTCCATAGTCTCGGCCTTCGCCTCATCAGTACCGTAGATGCTGACAAAAATTTTTGTATGCTGAAGGTCTCCCGAAACAATTACATCGGTAACGCTAACCATACCGGCACCTACCCGGTCGTCCTTGATTCCATTCAGCAACATCAGGCTGACTTCCCGTTTAATCATTGAAGCTACACGCTCAATGCGACGACTTGTAGCCATAACACCTACTCCTCTACTTTCCTAATCAGCCATTTTCATCCCGATTGACAATTGTAGCGCGATCGGTCAGGGGTGTTACGGGCGATCGTCCGAGTTAGGGGTGAGATACAGCTTAGAGGAAACAAAATGTTTGATTGCCTATAGGTGAATATATAGCTAATCTAGAGAGCTAGAGTGAGATACAGCTTAGAGGAAAAAAAATGTTTGATTGGATTGTCAAAACCGTAGGCGATGCTTCAGGGGTAACTAACCAGCTAAAGATAGCTGAATGGGCCAGATTGAACAGGACTAACCCTTTCGATATGGGAGCCAAAAACTACCAACGATGTCTTCATGACTTAGGGTTAGGGGGAAAATATCATGAACTTGAATATAACGAAGATGGAAGCCTAAAATATCAATATTTTTGCCGTAATTCCCTTGATAATGCTTTAGAATTCCCCATTTTATTATCCATCCCTAATTAATTAATCAATCAAACAGAAACATTCCTTGTGTGGATCGCCTGCTTTACATCGGTCAAACCAACAGCTTGCGCGGTAGAGTTAGTGGCGGACACAAAGCATTTCTGTGGGCATGGCTGGACAAATACAACTCGGAAGATGTTCGGATCGCCATTCACCCGCTCTCGGTCTGGAGCAACCCTGCGTTATTATTAGAACTAGAAGCCATTATTCTGAGGGCAACTGAGCCGCCCTACAACGTTCAAATCCCACTGGAAAACCAGACTCATGCAATCAACAACTCTGGAACAACTATCTGCTGCTGATGCCGAAGCCATCCTAAAATACCTTCCAGAACGAATTCGTGCCGCCCTCATCGCCCGTGCTGCGGAAATTGAATATCCGATCGAAATTGTTGTAGAAATGGCAATTGCTAATTTCCTCGATAGCGAAACAGTTGGTTTTGCCGATTGCAAACCGGGGCGAGGCAACTAAAAAATCTGAAATTGAAGTTAATGTCGGTAATTAATGGGCGATCGTTCAATATAAAATCTGGCAAATACGATCGCCTTTCATTATGCCCGGTTCTATCCAACAAGAAGCCCGCCAAATTCTCGACACCCTTGCATTCACCCCCTTCCAGCAATGTCAACCCCTCAGCCGCGACTTTGATACCATTCCTACCAGAGTAGGTTTATACGCATTTCGGCATTCCTCCGAAGGATTGCTTTACATTGGGAAAGCCAAAAACTTGCGAGACAGACTTCGCAACGGACATAAAGCCTTTCTGTGGGGCTGGCTCGATCGCTACAATCCAGACGAAGTAAGGATTGCCTTCGTCACTCTCAACCAATGGCAAAGACCGGGGTTATGATATGAATTAGAAACCCTCATTCTCCAAGCCAGCAACCCTCCCTACAAGGTTAAAATCCCCAGAGAGTTATGAATCAAACAATCGCCACGCAACACCTTTCTCCAGAAGCTATTCATCAGTTGGTCGATTATTTGCCTGACTATATAAAAGCTGCCCTCTTGTCCAAGTCCGCTGAACTTGAATGTTCTCTCGAAGCCGCGATCGAAATGGCAATCTCCAGCTTTTTAGACGAAGAATCCTTTAGCTTTGAGGATTGTTTGTTGGCTAAACGCATGAAAGATACTGTCTGAAATTTCATCGCTCTCGATCGCACTCCCAGTTACGATTAGATTATGCCGAGCGCCAAAAGGAATAAAACTCATGGAAAAAGAATTTACAATCGGTCAAAAAGTCCGAGTTGTGGCGATGCCGCCTTACGTCAAAACTGCCGAACCGATGCCGATGCTGCGGCCTGCGAATTTAATTGCGATCGGCGCTGAAGGCGTTGTGATCGATCGGCGTCCCGGCAATTATTGGGGCATTCGCTTTGAAAAAGGTGCTTTTTTGTTAGACAGTCAGTACATTGAAGCAGCGGAAACGAATGT
Organism: Microcoleus sp. F10-B2; assembly: GCF_036704965.1. Taxonomy (NCBI): domain Bacteria; kingdom Bacillati; phylum Cyanobacteriota; class Cyanophyceae; order Oscillatoriales; family Microcoleaceae; genus Microcoleus; species Microcoleus sp. F10-B2. Next base: position 122,733 of record NZ_JAUBTB010000005.1, read on the forward strand.
AGAAGGTAATCGGTAATGGGGAATGGGGAATGGGGAATGGGAAGAGGGAATTGATCTGATATCAAATTCGTTGGTATCAGAAGTATTCATCTCTCTCTTCTGGAGACTCAGCGCCCTCTGCGTTCTCTGCGGTTAAATCATTCCGAAACAACAGTAAATCCTATGATAAATTAACATTTCCCTTTTCCTTCTTCCCTCAACATCCCTCCCTTAAATCCGTTAAATCCCATTGCTAGCTCCTTGCCGAACTTCCTTATTCAACAAGCCAGCTTAGCCTCAAAAGCCAAAGAATTAACAGGAAACTCCCCCAAAGCTTGCTCTAAAATAGGAGATGTGAAGTTACAAGGTTGAGGCTTGCCCAAATGATAACCTTGAGCGTAATCTACCCCAAGTTCATTGAGTTTATCCATAATTGTTTGATTTTCAACATACTCGGCAATAGTTTTAATTCCCATGACGTGAGCGATTTTGGTAATAGCTTCGACCATTGCGATATCAATAGGATTATCGACAATATTCTTAATAAAATTGCCGTCTATTTTGAGATAATCAACCGGCAAGCTTTTCAGGTAAGCAAAGGAAGACATCCCGCTGCCGAAGTCGTCCAAGGCAAACTGGCATCCTAGTTCCTTGAGTTGCCAAATCAAGCTGGCTGCCTTGCTGAGATTGCCGATCGCTACGGTCTCTGTAATTTCAAAACAAATTATTTGCGGCGGTATTTGATGGATGGAAAACTGCTCCTGAATAAACTCGATAAACTTTTCTTCGTTGAGACTGTCCCCAGAAAGGTTGATTGAATAAAGGCTGGGATATTGACCTAATGAGGCTTGTGAATTAGACATGGGAGAGCAAGCGGGCAAGGTAACTATTTTATCGCTGTCTGCTCCGGGGTTTTGGACTAATAAATTGGCCGTGAAAATTTTAGATAAATTGCTAAATAAAGTGCTAATTACCCAGCGGTCGATCGCGTGCATCAAGTTGTAGCGTTCTGCCGCCGGAATAAAGGCCATGGGCGACACCAACTGACCGGTTTCAAGCTGGAGGCGGAGCAGGATTTCGCAGTGGGTTCGGGTGGTTGGAGAGTTGAGCAAATGTACGATCGGCTGAGAGTACAAGCGAAAGCGATTCTCTTCTAAAGCTTGATTAATTTGCACAACCCACTGGGTTTCGCCGTGCTGTTTGATTAATTCTCGATCGCCCGCTTGATAAACCTGCACCCGGTTGCGGCCTTTATTTTTAGCAGCGTAGCAGGCAATGTCGGCCGCGCTCAAAATTGCAGATGTCGATGCTGTTTTGGGATTAATTGCTACCAAACCAATACTGACGCCGATCGAAAAAGTTTTTTCCTGCCAGCCAAACCGGAATCCCTGAATGCTTTGCAGCAGCGATTCTGCAACATCCAATCCTCCTTCGACGGGACGATCGTACAGGAGTACGGCAAATTCATCGCCGCCGAGACGCGCCAAAATATCGGTTTTGTGGATATTGCTTTTAAATAGCTGGCTGACTTGGCGCAGCAGTTCGTCGCCTGCAGCGTGACCGGAAGTGTCGTTAACTATTTTGAAGCGATCGAGATCCAGGTAAAGCATCACGTGTTCTTGCCCGTAACCTTGAGCGCCGTGTAGGGCGTGCTCTAGCTGGTACTCAAATTCCCGGCGGTTGACTAATTGCGTCAGGGGATCGTGAGTTGCCTGCCAGGTGAGTTGCCGCGCTTGAGTTCGGACTTGGGTGACATCTCGGAACACAACGACGGCCCCGACTATTTCACCGTTGCTGGCGTGGATGGGGGCGACGCAGTGGTCGATCGCAAATTCGCGGTTGTTGCGGGCAATCAGCAAGCTGTTGTGGCCTTGGTCAACAATCCGACCTTCGCACAAAGCCATTTCGGCGATATTTGCGACCGGCAGCCGGGTAGTTTCGTCAACTATTCTCAGCACGCTGGCGAGGGGCAAACCTTTAGCTTCCGAGGTACACCAACCCGTGAGTTTTTCGGCAACAGGATTAAGGGTGGAAATGCAGCCCGCAGCGTCAGTAGCGATTACGCCATCGCCGATCGATTGTAGTGTTACCTGAGCGAGTTCTTTTTCTTCAAAAAATGCTTGTTCCATGCGCTTGCGCTCGCTAATATCCCGCTGCACCGACACCCAGTGGGTAACGTTCCCGAACTCGTCAGCAACGGGTACGCTGTTGAGTTCCACCCAATAAGTTGAACCGTCTTTGCGGTAGTTAATCAATTCCAGGCGTAGGGGTTCTCGGCGAGAGAAAGCACGGCGAATTTTAGCGACCTGGGTCGGGTCGCTTTCGGGGCCGCGCAAGCAACTGGGCGTTTGTCCGATGATTTCTTCGGGTAGGTAGCCCGTCATTTGAGTAAAAGCTTCGTTGGCATAGATGATGCTGGGATCGGAAATATCGCTGTGTCCGGCATCCATAATAACGATCGCGTCGTTGGCGTTAACTACCGCAGATTCTAGAAGTTGCAGCCGCGCCTCGGCCCGCACGCGGGTAGCGATTTCGCTTTCTAGTCGGGCGTTAGTCAAGCTGAGGGATGCGATGGCTTTTTGCAATTCGCTAGTCTGTTCTATGACTGAATCGTGCAGAACATCGATCGACCCTGACATTTCCATCGGGTCAAGTACCCGCAGTAAGTTACTTTGAGTGACTATTCCCAGGAGTTCTCCCCGTTCCCCCGTTACTACCAACCTGCGGACTAAACGCTGGTGCATTTCCAGATGAGCTACCCACAGCGAGTCTTCTTGCTTGAGACTAAATAAGGGGGTACTCATCACAGTTTGGGCGATCGTTTGCGACAAATCTATATCTAAAGCTTGAAATTCCACAATATCCCGTTCTGTGACTATACCTACTGGAATTGGGAACGGCAAATTCATCGATAATTCTGTTGATTCGGTAATTACCACGCAGCTAACCCGGTGCTGCGCCATCAACTCGGCTAAACTCCTAACTGAGGCCGATCGAGGCGCTTGAATGACTTGTGCGGTCATTACTTCTTTCACGCTGCGCATTTTTAAGATATTTGCCGGTTGCAGCATGGCTTGGCGAATGCTTTCCGGCGTAATTACTCCTAAGAGTTGACCGTCGCCGTCCAATATTGGCAAATGGTTAATTCTTCGTTGGCGCAGCAGAATTAGGGCGCTGAAAATGTCTTGAGTCTCGGATTTGGTCAGAGTTGCAGCAGGCTGCTTCATCACTTCTGCGATGCTGACACCTTTTAAGTTTTTGCCCGAAGCAATCAAATCGACAAGATCCCTCTCGGTGAATATTCCTTGCAATTGAGAATTTTGAGCAGAGTGCGAGGAGAATTTTTCGAGGGATTTTTCCACGACAAAGACGCAGATACCTGTGGCGTCTCTGAACGCGCTTGAGGTGGGGGGATTTACGATTTCTGTTAGTTGCTGGTAGATATCGGTTGGTGGAATGTCTGCGTTTAGAGAGCAACTTCCGCGCCATTGGCCCATCAGAGTAATTACTTCTGCTAGTGGAGTATCGGGCGCAACTGTCAAGGGGCAGCGGTCAATTACTCGATCTAATTTTGGCAGATACTTGGAAGAATCGTTTTTGAGCATATTTAATTTAGTTTTGCGATCGCGTTGATTCTGCGACATTCCAAAAAAGCGCTGCTTTCCAAGCACTACGTGGATTTTGACAGCGCTGCTGCTGAGACCTAATTAAAATTTATTGTTAAAAATGCACCCTATCTTTGGCTGGGGATCGGGCCCGTGACGGCTCTCCCTCTACCTATAAAGTTAGAAGGTTATGTTTATTTTAAGTTAAATTTTCTGTCGGCTGACACTTTTATTAAAGATAATGTATTTGTTTTGAAGTTTTTTCGATAAAATCAAATTATAGCATCATCCACTGGATCCCTAATCATATCCATCCTTAGAAATACACATCTGTTGCCTGTCTTTGCTAGCCTAGAAAAGGTTACTACAAAAAAGCACTACATTAAGTCCGGCAGTGTTAAGTTTTGCGAAATTTAGTTTTGGGAGCTTTTCGAGACCATCTGTAGGTGGTCGAGGGAAATCGATGTCACAGCCGGTCTGTGAATTCGATCGCAACTGCCGAAAACAACTGTGGTAAGATTGTAGATATAAAGACGAGAACTTAAACAGACAGTCTGGTGAGGAAAAGGGATTATGAAACGCCATCTATTAGCCGCTACATTTTTAATTACTCCCCTACTGTTGGCCGACCCGGCTCGCGCTGAAAATCCCGTTGATGTCCAACAGTTATTGTCAACTGGGCAATGTTTTCAGTGCGACTTGACAGGAGCAGATTTAACAGGAGCCCATTTAATTGGTGCTGATTTGAGAGAAGCAAATTTACGAGGTGCAAACCTATCTAATGCCAACCTCGAAGGCGCTGACTTGACGGGCGCTAACTTAACGGGTGCTAACTTAACAGCAGTTTTCCTGACTAATGCCAGTTTAAATGACGCAGACCTCGATCGGGCAAATCTGACCGCAGCCATCATTAACACCGCTGACGTATCCGGCGCATCAATGCAAGATATGACAATCACTGATGCCAAAATCTACAATACCCAAATCGGTGTCGGCGGTAGCTACGACCAGTGAACTCAGTAAAAGAATGAAAACTGCCAATTTTCAGTTTAAAACCCGGTTTTTCCCCAAAAACCGGGTTTTTAGTTTTTGTGTAGGGTGGCCGGGAACCTCACATTTTCTCTCGTATTTCAAACGAACCGTCTGACGCACCCTACTACTAGCGCTAAAAACCCAAATCAACCGCAATGCGGTGCGCGCAAGCAAACCCAGAAAACGCCACCGCATTTAAACCCTGTCCCGGAAAGGTACTGTCACCCACACAATACAAACCTGGCATAGAAGTTCGATTAAATGGCATTCCCAGCAAACCCATTAACTTCTGTCGCGGAATCGGCCCGTAAGTTCCGTCTTCGCGCCCCAAAAAGCGCCGGTGAGAACGCGCTGTCCCCACTTCCATATAATCCAAACCGGCATCTAAACCGGGAAAAATCTTTTCTAATCTTTCAATAATTCTCCCTCCCGCCTCTTCCTTTTTATCCTCGTATGCCTGCTGCGAAATTCCTTCCCACTCTTCCATCCAACTCGACGTAAAAGCATGAACGATGTGATATCCTGCGGGAGCTAAATCCGGGTCTAGCACGGTCGGAACTGACACCAAAACTGTTCCCTCCGGCGCTTCCATTTTGTCCCAATCTTCTAACAAAATGTGGTGGCAGGCAGTACCGGCAGGGATTGCGCTTGCTTCCACTCCCAAATGCAGACTCAAGAAACTGGGGGCTTTTTGATAGCGCTGCTGCCATTTCTTTTCACTCGCGGGCATCTCTTCTGCAGGCAGCAATTTCTCAAAAGTATCCCACCGCGTGGCATTAGAAACTATCCGCTTTGCCCGGTAAACTTCGCCGGTTGCTAGCTCTACTCCGACAGCGCGGCCGTTTTCTGTAATAATTTTTTTCGCTTTAGCTTTGTATTGAATTTTCCCGCCGCATTTTTCTAATCCTTCGACTAATTTTTGGGCGATTTGGCCGACTCCGCCTTTGGGATAATTTATGCCACCGTAATGTCTGTCGGAAAATACCATTCCGGCGTTAATCATTGGGGTCAAGTCTGCGGGTACTACAGACCAGTAGTAGCATTCCATGTCGATAAATTTCAGCAAAGTAGGGTCTTTTATGTAGCGGCGCGCAATGTCGCCTGTATTTTGAGGCAGATATTTTACTAATCCCAAACAGGCTAAAGGATTCTGAAAAAAGACTCGAACCAGATATCCGGGTTCTTCTAGGGATAGCAATTCCATCCCGTTGAGGCAGTTGAAGACGTTCCAGCATTCGCCGTAAAATTTCTGGATTCCTTCGCGTTCGTGAGGGAACCTGTCAGTTAATTCTTGCAAATATTTCTCATAAGGCTGGGGAACTTCCAGTTCCAAGCCGTTGGGTAAGTGATAGTGAAGCTGTACGGGGTCGGGAATAGTTTCTAGGGTGACGTTGACTGCTTTCAGGGCGCGGGTGAGGAGGTTGGTGGTGCCGCGCTGTCCGAAGCCAAAAATCATGGAGGCCCCAACATCAAATCTGTAGCCTTCTCTATCGAAATATCCAGCGCTACCCCCGGGAATTGTATAGCTTTCAAGCACTAAAACTTTGGCTTTCTTAGCGGCTAGCTGGGTGGCTGTCACGAGTCCGCCAATGCCGGAACCGATGACAATTACATCAAACTCTTGCTCTGTTGGGCGGGAATTGGAAGAAAATAACTGGGATTGGGTAGGAGCTGACATTGGGTTAAAAATCTTAATAATTTCCATAATATTACAGTCGATCGCTCTACAAGGAAGAAGGCACGACACGGATTTTGAGACGGATACACGGATTAATTATTGATTGTCAGCCATTCGTCAGATGTTGAAGGCAGATGTTGAACGAATATTAATTACCCTATTCCCTATTCCCTCTTCCCTATCTCTCATCCCAACGCCCGATACCCCAGCTTCAAAAAAAAATGCGGGAACAGTCTACCATTGCCGACTGCCCCCGTCTGCCGATCCTTTGAGAGGAGAACACTAAAAATCACTATAGCCTTGTTGCTAATTAATGTCAATACTAATGGAAAAATATTTCAATAAGCTGATGGAGGTCGATCGGCAAACGGGTTCTACCTCACATCTTGCACAATTCTCAAAAACAGGAAAGATGCCTGTGAAGCCAAGAGTGAGTTTTCTTGTGGGGTGGGCAGGAGAGCCCTTCGAGTGAAAGGCTTATTAATAATGGTGCAAGATGTCAGTTCTAACCGACAGCTTGTGCTTGTGGCAATAGTCCAGCAGTCCGGGGGGGGTTTGAACCCGCGACGGCAATCTTAAAAATAGTGCAAGATGTGGATTCTCAATCTCTGGCTTGTATGCGCCCTCAAGGATGTGATAAGTTGCACAGAGCGATCGATCGCCTGTTGGCGAAGCCCTCGAAGACGATGGACCGCACCGTATAAAATCCCTCCAACCTAGCACTCTCCCCAAATTCCTCATGTCCCTGCAACTGCGCGTTTACGTTCCTCCGCATCCGTTAATTAAACACTGGCTGGCTGTTGCCCGCGATGCCGCCACCCCATCGGTACTTTTTCGTTCTGCGATGACAGAATTGGGAAGGTGGCTGGCTTACGAGGCGATTCGAGAATGGCTGCCGACAGTGGAAACCACAGTGCAGACGCCTTTAGCCGAATGTCCGGCGACTTTTATCAACCCGGAAGCTCCGTTAGTTGTGGTACCGATTTTGCGGGCGGGTTTGTCACTGCTCGAAGGAATTCAGACGGTTGTGCCGCTGGCGTCGGTTTACCACCTTGGCATGGCAAGGAATGAGGAGACGCTGGAACCGACTTGTTATTTGAACAAATTGCCGGCGCAGTTTAACCCGGAAACGCGGGTGATAATTAGCGAGCCGATGCTGGCGACTGGCGGGACGATTGTAGCGACAATGCAGGAATTGACTGCACGGGGAATTGACCCGAGCTTGATTCGGATTATCTCTGTGGTGGCTGCTCCTCCGGCTTTGAAGAGGCTGAGTGCAGAGTACCCGAGTTTGATGATTTACACGGCAACGATCGACGAAATAGTCAACGAACAGGGCTTTATTGTACCTGGTTTGGGAGATGCGGGCGATCGAACTTACGGCACATAAACCAGTCAGTCAGTCAATTTTAGATTTTAGATTTTAGATTTTAGATTGACTCGACTGATAAATCTGGGGGCTTGTAAGCGTCAGTCAATTTTAGATTGTAGATTTTAGATTGTAGATTGTAGATTTTAGATTGACTCGACTGATAAATCTGGGGGCTTGTATGCCTTTGTGGGTGAGGTGAGTGGTTCCAGGAATCAGTTGCTGAAATCTCCGGGGAAAAAGATGACCCTGGTTTGGTAAAAGCTGGCACAGAGAAAGTTAGAATCAAAAGTACAAGTCAAAAATAAATAGCGTTTAGCACTCATTGCCCGTGAAACTTGATTCTGTTCCGCCAAGCTTGTCTGCTTCTGACTCAGTAAACCCCAAGTATGATTTGCCACAACAGGTACAACTACAAATAAAAGAGGTTACTGAGATTTGTGCTGGTTTAACCCCAGAGCCCGCTGAACTCTCAGTGACTGTAAATCCCGATATTTGTCAGGAACAAAAGAAACTGAAGCCCAAGCACTGGGCAATTTTTGTTTCGACTTTTGCAACTATTTTTTTAGCAGAAATTGGAGACAAAACTCAGCTCGCGATTTTGCTGATGACGGCTGAATCTCGAAATCCTGGGATAGTTTTTGCGGGTGCGGGTTCAGCTTTGATAGCAACCAGTTTGCTGGGGGTTTTGCTGGGAAGGTGGCTGGCTAGTCGGATTGCTCCGAGAACTTTGGAGAGAGCAGCCGGAGTGATTTTGCTGGCGATTTCGGCGGTTCTACTCTGGGAAGTGCTGAGTTAATTGTCTGCCTGTCGGTAAGTCCTAGATTTCTAAAATACCTAACTAAGAACTGAAAAAAATATGGACTGGCAACTTTTGGCAATAAGTTTTATAACAGTGTTTTTGTCAGAATTAGGAGACAAAAGTCAATTAGCTGCGATCGCCCTGGGCAGCAGTTGTAACTCGCCGCGGGCTGTATTTTTCGGCACGGCGTCGGCGCTGCTGCTGGCGAGTTTCATCGGCGTTTTAGTTGGGCAAGGCACGGCAGAGGTGTTGCCGGAGAGACTGGTAAAGGCGATCGCAGCGATCGGATTTGCGGTGATGGGCTTGCGGCTGCTGTGGCCGAAATCTGAATTATCTGATGTGTCAGAAGAATCAGAATAATAGGACACGGCAGTGCCGTTTCCCTACCCCAATTAATTGTAGGGAAACGGCACTGCCGTGTCCTAATTTTTATCGTTGATTAAGCTTGATTTTGATAGCACCAGCCCAGCAGCGTAGCTGCGACAGCCCATTTCAGCGCTTCTAAGCCAAAATAGCCTTGGTGCAGTAGATTCATCCCGGCGGGCACTTCTGCTGCGGAATCGAACAGATTTAGCTGCATTCCCAAGGCGCTCATTTGCGGTGTCAGGGCGTAGGTGTCAATCAGGGCGATCGCCAGAAGTATCAATGATAATAAGATTGCTGTGCGGCTGCGCTTGCCGAAGTCACCGACTAAATTGCTCAAAACCATCAAACCCGTTGCCACCAGACCCGCACAGATTAACTCTACGCGGTTGAATCCCCAGAACATTAAATTTCCTGCCGTTGCAAACTCGGGAGATGTCATCATGCCAGATACGTAAAGACTGGGCATAATTACTAGATCCAAAATCAGGCTACCGCTGAGCCAAAAAATCAATGCCACCATAACAATTGCTTGCCAACGGGGTCTGATTGATTCCACTCTTGATGTAATAGCTGTCATATAATTAGACCCTCTAAATTTTTTCTGCCTCTTCTAGAGTTTAACTAATTTTTTTCTAGGATCGTGTTAAGTATCTTTAAATTAATGGTAACTTTTGTGTAACAGACCCTGAAGAATTGTTAAGTTCACTGGTGCTTGTCATCATATTACTAATTCTAAAAAAGAATGCAATAGATTAATAATTACTTACAGGACTTACGCCTTGCGATCGACTAAACCTGGTTTTTGACCGCGATTAAAGGGTATAACGTATGTTCGTAAAAATCTTCATAATAAAATTGGTTTCTGCGTCCACGACTAACTCCTCATTTAATTATAATGCCTAAAATTCAATTATCATCTTGGTTGCCCCGTCTCCCTCCTCAAGTCTGGATTCTTGCCGCCGGCAGGTTCCTTTCCCAAAGCGGCACCGGTTTTACTTTATTTTACGCGCCGATATTTTTTGTCGATCGCGTGGGCTTATCTGCTACTGCTGTTGGGATTGGTTTGGGTAGCTGTTCAGTTTCGGGAATATTCGGCAGAATTTTGGGCGGTTCTTTTTGCGATTCCAAATTTTGGGGAAGGCGGCGAACTTTATTGCTGGCGGCAATTATTTCGGCTGCCGCTTCTTTTATACTGGCGGCGACTAATGATTTCGCCGGCTTAATTGCGGGCAATTTACTGATGGGTTTGGGCGTGGGTTTATATTGGCCTCCAACCGAGACGATGGTGGCGGATTTAACCGAAGGCGAACAGCGACAGGAAGCTTTTGCTTTGACGCGGCTGGCTGATAATTTGGGTTTGCAAGTTGGGATTATTTTGGGCGGTTTGTTGATTGCGGTAACGGGTAATTATCGATCGCTCTTTATTGTCGATGGTATCTCGTTTTTAGTGCTGTTTGCAGTAGTTGCGATCGCGATCGCCGAAACCTACAAACCAGCTAATTCAACGGATAGAGGCGAAAACAATCGGAAAAATGGCTGGATGGTGGCGCTGAGCGATCGCAGTCTTTTAGTTTATGCTTTAGTAAATACTCTGTTCACATTATATATTTCCCAAATCCAAACCACGATGCCGCTGTACTTTAGCAAGTTTGTCGCGGTGGGGACGGGAACAGGCTTTTCTACTGTTACAATTACCGTTTTGTTTGCTTTTAGCACGTTTTTAACTGTGGCATTGCAACTGCCGGTTGTTAAAGCTTTGAGGCCATTTTCCCATCCAAAAGCTTTGATAATTTCTTCCCTGCTGTGGGGAATGGGATTTATTGCGATCGGCTTGACGGGAATGGCTGCCACTGGCAATCTATTTTTAGCTGTTTTAGGCTTGAGCTTTTTGTCGGTTGCGACTGTTGCTTATACGCCTTTTGCTTCGGCTTTGGTGGTAGATTTAGCGCCGGAGTCTTTGCGGGGCGTGTATTTGGCGGTTAATTCTCAGTGTTGGGCGATAGGCTATTTAATCGGGCCGCCGCTGGGCGGTTTGGCTTTGGATCGGGGTAAATGGGCGGCGGATAATTTTTGGTTGGGTTTGGCTTTGAGTGTCGGCGCGGCTATTTTTATTTTGCAAAAGCTCGATCGAATTTTGAAAAAGAGGACAGAAGTCCTCACTACAAATCCATAACCAACTGACAGATTATTTTCTTCGATCGCCCAATTTGCGGTAAACCGCCCTCAAATCAACTTGATGGTGAGCCAAAGCAACCAAAGCGTGATAAAATAAATCCGCAACTTCTCCAGCGATCGCGTCTTTGTCGTCATCTTTGCAAGCCATCACAACTTCCGCCGACTCTTCGCCAATTTTCTTGAGAATCTTGTTGTCGCCGCCCTCGAACAACTTGCAAGTATAAGAACTTTCGTTAGGATTGTCCCGGCGATCGCAAATTACCGCAAATAATTGAGATAACATATCCCCTGGCGGCGGTGAAATTTCCCCATCAACTTGGTGAAAACAACTTCTTTCTCCCGTGTGACAAGCAATATCTCCGACTTGTTCGACAGTGACTAACAAAGCATCGCTATCGCAGTCGTAACGCAGCCCCTTTACATTTTGAACGTGTCCCGAAGTCGCGCCTTTGGGCCACAATTCGGAACGCGAACGACTCCAAAACCACGTCTGTCCGGTAGAGAGAGTCTTTTGCAGTGACTCCCGATTCATCCACGCCATCATCAACACCGTACCGTCCAAATAATCTTGGACGATCGCCGGTACTAAACCGCGATCGTCGTAACGAATCTTTTCAATTGGGATCGATCGGCTCAAACTCGATAAATCAGTAGCAGACATAATTTTATTTCAACTTGGGAATATAGATTAACCCTTTGATTTTTCTATTCGGACTTGTGGCAACATATTAAGTTACCGACAAATTGCCAAGAACTCTTTTACAAAATATCACACTTTGGCAGAAGCGAAGCCATCCGATTTTAGATTTTAGATTGCTCTCACAGATGAATCCGGCGGTGACATAGCAAATGGGTTTCCGTCAAATTGTGAAAAATTCCAGCCTGTATTGATAATACTTATTAGTTTGTCCCTAAAATCTATAAAGCGAAGCCGTGAGCACCCCTGGTTGCGGACAACAATAGACCACTTCAAAGCAGGTATTTTAGGATGGTTTTAAGAAACAGAGCGTGCCAAAACATTTAAAACTGTATGGGATATTGTTGAGAAATAGAGATGCTATTTTTATGTAACGAGACGGAGGGAAAGTTTATCCAATGTTGATTCCAGATGGTGATAAAACCATCTGTAAAACTTATATGACTTGCAGTTGAAGGTGAAAATACAAGACTCAGACATTATCTGCCTGGATTGAAGAGTAAAACTTTTTGTTATTCTCAATCAGAATAAATGCTCAAACATTCAATTCGTTTACTAATTCAGGCTTATCAAATTCGAGGACGTTCCCATTCTCTATTCAACTAATCATTTAGATACTGTGCTTTGAACGCTATTCAACTTGCCTCCGTCAGCGGTGATAGCCAAATCATACCTCAGTTGACCAACGCCTGACCCAAAGCTTGCTCTAAATCGGCAATCCTAGACTTTCCGATCGAACTTTTAAGTTCAACGGCTATCTTGCTTGCGATGGTTGTTCTCAGCAGCTAATAGCTGTTCGGCACCCAGATCGATAGGTTTCTTTTGGCAAAAAGCAAGGATACAGATCGCGGGTAATTTTCCAGCCAGCCTTAATAACAGCCTGTTTGACAACTTGACGATCGAGGTCTCTGGCTGGCACGATCGCTCTCTTTTGCTATCGAGGTTGACACTGACTATTATAATGTGCAGAAGTCTCAAGCATTATTCGAGAAATTCAATCAGGAGTTATGCACTGAGACAAAGAAACCGGGTTTTTTACATAATCTGTCGATAACAACGCGTCTTTTCGCAAAAAAAAACCGGTTTCTGGGCCCCCATGCGTAACTCGCACTAAATCAAAATCTAGCAATTCACTAAAAATCTTTAAAATTTGTTAAGATTGACTCGACCTCAGCGCCGGCATCCGATCCGCCGCTAAACCTGCCCTTCCCCAGTCCCCACAACAATGCTGCGACTCGAACACATCAGTAAAATTTATCCCACAGGCGTCGTACTCAAAGATGTCACCTGGGAAGTCAAACCGGGCGATCGCATCGGCTTAGTCGGCGTCAACGGTGCCGGTAAATCCACCCAACTCAAAATCATCGCCGGCGAAATCGAACCCACCGCAGGCGAAGTCATTCGCCCCGCCAGCTTGCACATCGCCTACCTCTCCCAAGAATTTGAAATCGACCCCACCCGCACCGTCAGAGAAGAATTTTGGCGCGCCTTCAGCGAAGCCAACGAAGTCCACGAATCGCTGATGCAAGTCCATCGAGACTTGGAAGCCTCCAACCCAGAAAATCTCGACGAACTGATCCACAAAATGGATCGGCTGCAACGGCAATTTGAAGGCTTAAACGGCTACGGTTTAGAAGCCCAAATCGAAAAAATTCTGCCCGAAATCGGATTTGAACCCGAAGACGGCGATCGATTAGTCAGCGCCTTCAGCGGCGGCTGGCAAATGCGGATGAGTTTGGGTAAAATTCTCCTCCAAAAACCCGACATCCTGCTACTAGACGAACCTACTAACCACCTCGACTTAGAAACGATCGAATGGCTGGAAGTATACCTGAAAGGGCTGACAACTCCAATGGTAATCGTATCCCATGACCGAGAATTTCTCGATCGACTCTGCACCCAAATCGTCGAAACCGAACGCGGAGTTTCCACCACCTACCTCGGCAACTATTCCTCTTATTTACTGCAAAAAGCCGAAGCCAGAGAAGCCCAACTCAGCGCCTACGAAAGCCAGCAAAAAGAACTCGAAAAACAACAAGCATTCGTTGAAAAATTCCGCGCCAGCGCCACTCGCAGCACCCAAGCCAAAAGCCGCGAGAAACAGTTAGACAAAATCGAACGCATCGAAGCCCCCACCGGCGGATTAAAAACTTTGCATTTCCGCTTTCCCCCCGCACCCCGCAGCGGCCGCGAAGTAGCAATAATTGAAGATTTGGTGCACACCTACGGCGAAAAAATTCTATTTTTGGGAGCAGACTTATTAATTGAAAGGGGCGATCGCATAGCCTTTCTCGGCCCCAACGGCGCGGGTAAATCTACTCTGCTGCGACTGATTATGGGTTTAGAAAAGCCTTCTGAAGGTACGGTCAAATTGGGAGGTCACAACGTCATCCCGGGTTACTTTGAACAGAATCAGGCAGAGGCCTTAGATTTGAATAAAACCGTGATGCAAACGATTCACGACGAAGTGCCCGACTGGAAAAATGAAGAAGTTCGGACTTTGTTGGGCCGTTTCTTATTTACGGGCGAAACAGTATTCAAACAGGTTGGCGCTTTAAGCGGCGGCGAAAAAGCCCGCCTAGCTTTGGCAAAAATGCTGTTGACTCCCGTGAATTTGCTGATTTTGGACGAACCGACAAATCACCTCGACATTCCGGCGAAAGAGATGATGGAAGAGGCGATTCAGAATTATGACGGTACTGTAATTATCGTGTCGCACGATCGCTATTTCATCTCCCAAGTCGCCAACAAAATAGTCGAAATCCGAGATGGAGAGTTTCGCACTTATTTGGGAGATTACCACTACTATCTGGATAAAATAGCCGAAGAAAAAGAGCTAGCAAGAATCGCCAAACTTGAAGCTGAAAAAGCGGCTAAAAAAGCAGAAAAAGAAGCGAAGAAAAAGGCAACAGCTAAGCAAAAATAAAGCGGCAACGGTCGCAGATAAACCTTACATCTGCGTTTATCTACGTTCATCTGCGGTTAGAAATAAAAAATCCCTATTTCTAACCGCAGATTCTATTAATCATCTGATTCGCCTGCGACTCATAACTCCCACCAAACAAATTAAAATGATTCAAAATGTGATATAGATTATATAAAGT